>JAUVKN010000035.1 GCA_030596245.1 Bacteroidia bacterium
TTAAGCAACTTTCTGATTTTATCTTTCCCGCAGGGGAAGCCAGGTACTTTGTCACCCAACAAACTTTTTTTATTGCTGCGGCATCCCGGACCGAGTATGATGAGCGGTCAACCGTAATCAGGGAGCAGCTCTCCACCACCTGTGGTACACATTTACCAGCCACAAGCATTGTGGCACAGGCACCCATATGCGGAAACGATGTGGTCCTGGAGCTTATCTGTGCAAGGGCCTCTGAGGGCATAGAGGTACATTATAAATCGTTATCCGGACTGAGTTATACAGTGGTTGAACAGGCTGGTTTTAAAACGGTCCATGCCGAAGGTTTGACGGGTGCTCCCGGAGAGAGCATCCTGGAGTCATCAGAGAGGGCATTTAATATTGCCATGAAGATACTGGAGGAGGAGAGGCTATCCATACACCACATCATCAGGCAGTGGAATTACATTGAGAACATTGCCCGGGTTAAGGGCATTAAAAAGGAACACCAGAATTATCAGGTGTTCAATGATGTGCGATCCCGTTATTATGACAAGGGTACCTTTGAAAATGGATACCCTGCTGCTACCGGTATCGGTATGACAACGGGAGGAGTGATCATTGGATTTATCGCGCTCTCTCCGTCTGACCAGGTGTCAGTCAAACCCATACAGAATCCCGGGCAGATTGATGCACACAGGTATTCCGAACTTGTTCTGAAAGGTACAGTATCCGAGGGACTTGCGCGGAAATGCACCCCTAAATTTGAACGGGCCAAAATGGTCTCCATTGGTTCAGGCCACTATATCTATGTATCCGGTACCGCATCCATCCTGGGAGAGAAGACCATGCATGTGGGGGATGTGGAGAAACAGACCCTTACGACCATTGAGAATATCTTTCAACTTTTTTCAAAAGAGAACCAGGAATTGCTGGGATTGGATTTTGATGTTTCTCAGATCAGGTTTTCCCACCTGAGGGCCTATGTGAAGTACAACAGGGACATTCCCATGGTGAAGAAGGTTTGCAAGTCAAAACTGAACAGCAACTCCTCACTTTTCCTGATATCAGATATCTGTCGTGAAGACCTGCTGGTGGAGATCGAGGGTGTTTTCACCTTATAGCATCTGATGAAATAATCAATCGGGTTTTACTTCAGGATCTACTTTCACGATGACCTTTTTGTAGCGTGTTAGTGAGGGCTCTCCATTGTCGGTCACTGACAGGATAAAATGCATGGTCTGGGGATAACCCAACCCAGGGGCTTTGAAACTGGCCACTCTGGATTTTGCATTCTCCAGTTTCAGCCGATAGACTGAATTCCCCACCTTCCCAGCTTCCGTAATCCGGATGTTCACTGGAGCCCAATCCGTTGTTGATCAGGTAGAGGAAAGAGGGGGTATCTCCCTCCATCAGGTATGCCACATCAGGGTATTGCGCTCCCAATGGACCGTGATTTTCCTGTATGTTCTCTTTGATCCAGGCCTTGCTGATTACCTCACGGTTACCACCAGGGAAACGGCCATGAAATGTATCCCCCGAGATACCGCTCCAGGTGGCGAAATGGTATCCCTCTTTTCCAGCGTGCGAATAACCGGGCGTGCAGATATAGAACAGCCCGGGGTACCTGTTCCTCATCCATGGACCAGAATCATCCTGGTCTGAAATGGTATATACCCTAAGCTTTGAAACATAATTTTTTAGATCTTCCAGTGATGCGGTTTGCTCAAGTTTCCATAAGGCCTGGGCAAGGCAATTTGGTCCACCCCAGGCCAATACCCAGAGTGGACGGGAATCATCTTTTTTCAGGGTTTCGATAATCCAGTCAGAACCCCCGGAGTCTTTTCCTTCACCAACACCCTTCATTCCATACAGGGGAATCCCCACTTTTATTTTCTCCTTCAAATCCTCGTAGGCGGGGTAGCTCTCTTCATGTTTCTCCAGGTTGGGTTGTACCTCCTTATAGACTTCAAGAATTTCATAGATACGCCACTCAGCTGTTTTATCCGGCAGCCATATGGAGGTGGTGGCAATGATACCCTCCACCTCAAAATGGTTAGCATAGGTAAGGAACCGCACCAATGACTGGGCATCATCGGGTTCGTTTTCAATGTCTGTGAGCACAATGACCCTGGGTTTTTCGGGATCCGTGGTTGCTTTGACCGCCTTGAATGCGAGAATCATGAAGAAACCAACAAACATCAACATCTTAAGCGATTTCATAAATATTTTCCTAATGGGTTTATTCTTGGTAAATTGATCCACAAACAGAGCTAGTAAAACTAATGAAAACCTTCAAATCCGGGGTGAATGATGATGGAAAAAATGTGCATTTATACTACAACTATTCATCTGAAGGAGTGAAATTTTCATACCTTCACTCCTCCGGCAAAGAACTGGTTTCTGGAAAATCAGTGGTAAAAGATGAACTTCTGACCGTGAAGCCGTGGGATGTAATCATTATAGAGGAATGAAAATGACCATGAAAATTCGAACCAGCATTATTTTGACAATTGGAGTTTTACTGTTTTCAGGGTGTACCCCGAAAACAGAGGAGAAGGGACTTAGTAAACCTAATATCATATTTATCCTGGCAGATGACCTGGGTTATGGTGAACTTGGATGTTATGGACAGGAGTTGATCGAGACACCGAATATCGACAGGATGGCTGCTAATGGTATGAGATTTACCCAGCACTATTCCGGATCGCCGGTTTGCGCACCTTCCAGGTGTGTACTCCTTACCGGATTACACAGCGGACATGCCTACATAAGGGGAAATGATGAGTGGAAGGAGCGTGGGATGGTGTGGGATTATCGTGCCATGATCGCCGATTCAACCCTGGAAGGACAGCGGCCCATACCCTCAGATGCCATCACCATTGGGAAATTATTACAGTCAGAAGGATATAAAACCGGGATGATTGGTAAATGGGGATTGGGTGCTCCCAATACGCATGGTATTCCGACACGTCAGGGATTTGACTTTTTCTGTGGATACAATTGTCAGCGTCAGGCCCACACCTACTATCCGGTACATCTCTATTTAAATGAAAACCGCCTCCATCTTGAAAACGATACTGTAGCCCCCAACACGAAACTGGAAGAGGGGGCCGATCCCCTTGACATGGGTAGTTATAGCAGTTACAATCTTCAAACTTATGCTCCTGATGTGATGTTTTCAGAGATGATCAAATTTATCGAACAAAACAGGGAGGAACCATTTTTCTTCTATTGGGCTTCTCCCATTCCTCACAATCCCCTTCAGGCACCCGGTAAATGGGTAGATTACTATGTGGAAAAGTTTGGAGATGAACCACCCTACCCGGGCGATAAGGGTTACTTCCCGCATCGATATCCGCATGCCGCCTATGCTGCCATGATCTCATACCTGGATGAACGGGTTGGAGACCTTGTCGCAAAACTGAAGGAGGAGGGTTTGTATGAAAATACACTGATCATTTTTACTTCTGACAATGGTCCCACCTATAGTGGTGGTGCTGACTCGCAGTGGTTTAATTCGGCAGGCCCTTTCAGATCAGACAGGGGATGGGCAAAGGGTTACGTGCATGAAGGAGGGATCCGTGTCCCATTGATTGCCAGCTGGCCAGGAAAGATCGAGTCTGGTACCGAATCAGATCACATCTCCGCATTCTGGGACCTTTTACCCACCCTGTGCGATGTGGCAGGAGCAGATATTCCTGAAGATTTGGATGGGATCAGCTATTTACCCGAACTATTAGGTGAGGGTGATCAGGTAGAGCATCCTTTCCTCTATTGGGAGTTTCCTGCGTACAATGGTCAGCAGGCAGTTCGGATGAACCAGTGGAAAGCGATCCGCAAGGATATCTTTGAAGGAAACCTCAAGCTGGAGCTTTACAACCTTGAGACGGATATTCAGGAGCAGCAAAATGTGGCTGAAGAGAACCCTGAAATTATCCGGCAGATGGAGCTAATTATGCAACAGGAGCACATTCCTGCAGAAATTGACCGATTCAAAATGGAAGCCCTGGGAGATTAAATCAACGAGTAAACCATAAATATTCATTTTTCCCCATATTTTCATGAAGCAAATGGGATTGTATGAACACAGTATGAGGAAACGAAATTATTACTTCTTTTTAATATTGGCAATCACTGTTTCAGGTCTGACAGGATGCAACACGAAGGTTCAAACGGATGAGAATCAGAAGCCCAACTTCCTGTTTATTCTGGTTGATGACCTGGGAAAAGAGTGGATATCTGCCTACGGGGCCGATTCGGTCGAAACACCTGCCATCGATGCGCTGGCGGCCTCCGGAATGATTTTCCATAATGCCTATTCCATGCCCCAGTGCACACCAAGCAGGGTTACCCTTCTGACAGGTGAGTATCCTTTCAATCACGGGTGGATCAACCATTATGATGTACCGAGGTGGGGCCATGGAGCTAAATTTGATCCCGAAAGAAATGCTTCTTTTGCAGCCATTTTAAGAGAGAACGGATATAAAACATGTACAGCCGGAAAATGGCAGATCAATGATTTCAGGCTGGAGCCGGATATTATGGTAAAGGCGGGGTTTGATGAGTACTGCATGTGGACAGGTGGTGAGGGAGGTAATGAAAGGGTCAGCAGTAAGCGCTACTGGGATCCATACATTCATACCAAAAATGGGAGCAGGGTGTATGAAGGGGAATTCGGACCTGATATTTTCTCTGATTTTATTGTAGGTTTTATGAGGGAGAACCGGGAGCATCCGATGTGCATCTATTACCCCATGGTATTAACACATGGTCCCCTGGTACATACACCACTGGAACCTGATGCTTCAACCAGAATGGAGAAGCACAAAGCCATGGTCAGATATACCGATTATATTGTTGAAAAGCTTGTTAAGGAGCTTGACCTGCTGGGTATAAGAGACCATACTTACCTGATTTTCACTACGGATAACGGGACTGCCGTAAGTATCATTGGGAGCAGGGACAGTTACCTCATAAGGGGAGGTAAAACCTTTCTGACTGAAAACGGGGTGAACGCACCTTTTATCGTCAGTAATCCTGGTACGGTAGAAGCTGGTACTGAAACCGAAGCGCTGATAGATTTTACAGATATTTTACCCACGTTTCTTGATCTGGCAGGATTGGAGATACCGGAAACCCTGAAAGTCGACGGAAAATCTTTTTCGGGAGTGATCCATTCAAAGGAGAATTTTAGTCAGAAAGGTTGGATCCTTGCAATGGGAAGCCGCACTGGTCGGATTGGGGATGATGGAATGATCAGGAACTGGTATGAATTCAGGGACAGAACCCTGCGTGATGAACGGTACAAGATATATGTGGATACACTGAAAAATATCAACCGGATTTTTGATCTGGAGAACGACCCGCATGAACTCAATAATCTTATCACAAGTGAAGATGGGGATATCCCGGAAATTCTTGCGAAGTATGAGGAAATTGTAGGCCAATTGCCGGACAGAGATCAGCATCCGGATTACACACCACTGGATACCTCTATTTATAATATTCCACCCGGGAATCTGGTGAGAAGTCACCACAAGGGCCGGCGTGATAATATGTCTCCGGTTGTGGAACAATTAAGAGAAAGCAGACCCAATATCATCCTTTGCATGGCAGATGACCTGGGCTGGGGAGATGTGGGCTACAATGGAAATCACATCATCAGGACCCCGAACCTGGATGAGATGGCCGCAGCGGGGATACAGTTCAACAGGTTTTATTCAGGATCTTCAGTTTGCTCCCCTACCAGAGGTAGCTGTCTTACAGGGAGGAATCCATTTCGTTACGGTGTTTATACCGCCAACAGGGGACATTTGAAAGAAGAGGAGGTCGCACTGCCTGAGATTTTTAAGGAGTTGGGTTATGCCACCGGGCATTTTGGGAAATGGCACCTGGGTACCATGACACCGGATTATTCCGGAAAAGGAAACAACAGGCATCCGGAGCACAACTACATGACCCCGGGGATGACCGGGTTTGAGGAGTGGTTTTCCACAGAGTATGCGGTAGCTACCTATAATCCATACGATCCGGAAAACAAACACAATCAGGTGGGTGATCCCAGGGCTCTTTACTGGCATAACGGAGTGAACATTGTCGGGGGATTGACAGGATGCGATTCAAAGATCATCATGGACAAGGCTATTTCTTTTATCCGGAGATCGGTGAAGAAGAAACAACCTTTTTTTGCAGTCATATGGTTCCATGCTCCGCACGCACCGGTGGTCGGAAATCCTGAGTATATGGAGAAGTTATACGGGGAGTACAGTGAGAATGAACAACACTACTACAGTGTGGTTACTGCACTGGATGCCCAGGTGGGACGATTGCGTGGTACGCTGAAAGACCTGGGGATTGCAGATAATACCATTCTTTGTTTCACCAGTGATAATGGTCCGGAAGGAAATCCGGGAAAGAGTGCCCGTTTTCAGGGTTCAGCCAAACCCTTCAGGGGGCGTAAGCGAAGCCTTTATGAGGGTGGAGTGAGGGTGCCCGGGATCATTGAATATCCGGCCAGGTTCGGAGAACACCGCGAAATTGACGTTCCCTGCGTTACGAGCGATTATTTCCCCACTTTCTGTGAGATGATGGGGCTGGATATACAGGAATATGAGCGGCCCTATGACGGGATCAGCCTCTGGGATATTATGACAGGGAAACAAACCGAAAGGAAAAGTCCCATTGGATTCCAGTTCGGCATGCAGAAAAGCATGGTGGATGATCAATACAAACTGGTGAATAACCTGGGAGATGAACGTCACAAATCTGATAACGGGACAGTGCCTATGGCCGATTATGAGCTTTATGACCTGGTTAACGATCCCTATGAGACGGAAAACATCATTGATCAGCATCCGGATGTGGCAGGTCAGATGATCCGTCAACTTGATCGGTGGGTTGCTGCTTGCCAGCAAAGCGATGAGGGAGCGGATTACCAGCAGGAATCAAAGATCCAGGACAATCCTCAGGTTCTCCCTGGTGGTATTGACTAATGAACCAGGCAAATCCCCAATTTTCTTTATTAAACGCCTGTTATCGATGGCTCTTAATTGATCGACAATTATATCGCACTCCTGGTGAAGATTAGTCATCCCTTTTTTAAGATGGACCCTTAACAGATCCGATTTCATAATTACGTTGGAGGTGACGGGACATATAAGTGTTGAAGGATGTGGGATCTTATTAAGAAGGTCAGTTTGGACCACCATCACAGGTCGTGTTTTTCGGGGCTCTGTCCCGATTCGGGGATTCAAATCTGCCAACCAGATTTCATATTGTCTAATCTCCATAATCGAACTCCTCAAAATCTCTAAGAATATTCATGGAATCCTCTTTTACAATACCTGATTCCTCTTGAAGTTTATGCTTAAGCATTAGTCTCTTCTGATGCTTGTTGTAAAAATCAATTGCTTCATTAATATACCTGTTCCTTGGTTTTTTCATCAGCGCTACTATTTTTTCAGTTTCACTGAAAATTAATTCATCTAAGTTTAGTGATATATTCTTCATATTATAAATATATATAGCAAATATATATAGATATTATATATAATGCAAATATGATTAGGAGATATGTCTTTTATGGTTTTGGGGCATTTATTGATTGATCACGTTTTGGTTATTTAATACGCATCTAACCTAATAAATGTATTACTTTTAAGCAGAGACGTCAGTGAAATAGAAGAGTTGATATGTTGTACAGCATATTTTGATCTATGCAAAGCTTTGCGCAATGCTTTGCATGAAAACAAAGGCTCGTGACTATTGATATTCACAATATATCTTTTGATGTTTGTATAGAAGCCATTAACTTTTGACTAAAATTTAATCAATCCCTGATATAATGGAATATCTTTCTAAGCAGAACTACAATTCATACAAACGATTTTGTAAAACCCTTACCCTTGAAGATGACCTCCAGTTGATTGAGGATTACAAAAAGGTCCATGCAGCAGGAGCAACATGGCCCGAAATCACCCAGGGTATGATCGATGTGGGAATTCTCGATATGGAGATTTACATTGTGGGGACCCGTCTCTTTATGATCATGGATACAGTACCCGATTTCGATCACAACAGTGCCATGACCGAGCTGGCCACAAAGCCCAGACAATCCGAATGGGAAGTTTATGTTTCAAGGTTTCAGAGAACTTCTGCAGAAGCATCGGCAGATGAGAAGTGGCAGGTGATTGAACGGATCTACAAACTTGGGGATTGATATGATCATTGACGCTCATCATCATTTATGGAAGTTCAACAGTGATGACTACGGTTGGATGGACGATTCCATGAAGGTGTTAAAAAGGGATTATCTGCCCGCAGACCTTGAAAATGATATTGTGAATGCCGGTGTATCAGGTACTGTTGTGGTGCAAGCGAGGCAGATCATTGAGGAAACCCGCTGGCTTCTTGAATTGGCCGATGAGAATGACTTCATAAAGGGAGTTGTGGGATGGGTGGATCTGCGCTCACCCGAACTGGGAAGACAATTGGATGAGTTTGTCGGCAATCCCAAATTAGTCGGGGTAAGGCATGTGATCCATGATGAGGCTGATGATGACTTCATGTTGCGTCCGGCTTTTGTGAATGGCATCGAAATGCTTGTGGATTATAACCTGACTTATGACCTGCTTTTGTTTCCCAAACACCTGGAGCGTGCCATTGAACTTGTAAGTATGTTTCCTGACCAGAGATTCGTCCTGGACCATATCTCAAAACCCTTTATCAAGTCAGGGATACTGCAGCCATGGAAAGATGATATTGAGGCACTGGCGGCCCAGCCCAATGTCTGGTGCAAGATCTCAGGAATGGTCACAGAAGCTGATCACCAGGCATGGAAATATGTAGATTTTGTTCCTTACATAAAGGTAGTTTGTGAGGCCTTTGGAACCGACAGGATCATGCTGGGAAGTGACTGGCCTGTTTGCAGACTGGCAGGAGAATACGATGAGGTAATGGGGATTCCCCTTGCCTTTTTTGACCATTTGAGCGAAACTGAAAAAGAGAGTATATATCGTCAAAACGCAATTGATTGCTACCAATTAGAACTATAACAACTATGGAAAAGAAGAAAATTAAAGTACTTGAAAAGCAGTACCTGGTTCCATTTATACTTATCACCTCCTGTTTTGCATTCTGGGGATTGGCCAATGATATTACCAATCCAATGGTGAAGGCCTTTTCAAAGATCTTTCTGATGAATACGGTACAGGGGTCCCTGGTCCAGGTGGCCTTTTACGGCGGGTATTTTGCCATGGCGTTCCCGGCCGCCATATTTATCAGGAGGTATACATACAAAGCAGGTATCCTTGTTGGACTTGGATTGTATGCCACCGGTGCACTGCTGTTTATTCCCGCCAGTGCCATAGGGGTATATGCACCATTCCTGATCGCCTATTTTATACTTACGTGCGGATTGTCTTTCCTGGAAACAAGTGCCAATCCTTACATTCTTTCTATGGGATCTGAGGAGTCCTCCACACAACGACTCAACCTTGCACAATCCTTCAATCCCATTGGATCCATTACTGGTATGTTCATTGCCAAAACTTTTATCCAGGCAAGGCTCGATCCCCGGGATACTTCCCAGCGAGAATTGTTAAGTGCAGAGGAGTTCGATGCTGTGAAGATGAGCGATCTTGATATTCTTAGCTCTCCCTATATCATTATCGGGCTTGTGATCATAGCTATGTTCGTCCTGATCGCCATGGTGAAAATGCCAAGGAATGCAGATAAGAACCATACCATCGATTTCATTCCTACCCTCAAAAGAATTTTCGCCATTCCCCGCTATCGGGAAGGAGTTGTTGCCCAGTTTTTCTATGTGGGTGCCCAGATCATGTGCTGGACATTTATTGTGCATTATGGCACCCGGTATTTTATGAGTCAGGGCATGGGTGAACAGGAGGCTGAAGTTTTATCACAGCAATACAACATTGTGGCCATGGCCATATTTATCGTCAGCAGGTTCATCAGCACATTCCTCATGAGGTATATCAGGCCGGGTCGCCTCTTAATGTTCTTTGCCTTTGGTGGATTTGCACTTGTTGCCGGTGTGATAATATTCCAGGGAATCATTGGCCTTTATTGCCTTGTGGGTGTTTCTGCATTTATGTCCCTGATGTTCCCTACCATTTATGGAATTGCCCTCAGAGGACTTGGAGAAGATGCTAAATTTGGAGCAGCCGGACTGATCATGGCCATTCTTGGTGGCTCCATAATGCCCCCGCTTCAGGGTGCCATCATCAAGCAGGGAATGGTATTTTCCATGCCCGCCGAGAATGTTTCATTTATTATCCCATTGATCTGTTTTGTGGTGATCGCCATGTATGGTTACAGAACCCGGACATTTGCTCATTAATCTGGAATGAGGGACGAAAGATGATTCTTACGACAAAAAAACCGCTGGGGAATACAGGATTGCAAACTCCACAGATAGTCTATGGTACCAGTTACCTGGGAAACCTCTATACTGTACTGCCCTATAAGGAGAAGCTGGCCCTGATGAAAAAGTGGTTCGAGTGCACAGATAAGCCAGTGGTCATTGATACAGCTGGTAAGTATGGTGCAGGACTTGCGCTTGAGATCATAGGGAGAGGACTGGCTGATATGGGCATGCATCCTGAGGATATTATTATAAGTAACAAGTTGGGCTGGTACAGGGTACCCCTCACTACAGATGAACCCACCTTTGAACCCGGTGCGTGGGCTGACCTGGAAAATGATTGCATTCAGATCTTTGGATATGATGAGATCATGAAGTGTTATAAGCAGGGCAACGAACTGCTGGGGGGTACATATAGTTCGGAGATGGTTTCCATCCATGATCCGGATGAGTATCTTTTGGCAGCTTCAGATCCTGCAGAACGTGATAAAAGACTCCTGGAAATAGTGGAATCTTACCGGGCCCTGTTCGATCTCAAAAAAGAAGGCAAAGTCAAAGCTGTTGGGATAGGGTCCAAGGACTGGACCATCATCAAAGAACTTTATGATCATGTGCCTTTTGACTGGGTAATGTTTGCTAATAGTTTCACAATCTTCAGTCATCCGGTGGAGTTATTGGAGTTTATGGATAAGCTAAATCACAACGGAGTAGGTATTATCAATTCAGCTGTATTTCATGGAGGATTTCTTACTGGGGGTAACAAATTTGATTACCAGGATGTGGATCCGGAATCAGAAAAGGGAGAGGTAATCTATGGTTGGAGAGAGATTTTTAATGCGTTATGTGAAGATCATGATGTCTTGCCGGGGGATGCATGCCTCCATTTCGGATTGTCACATCCTTCCATTGTGAGCATTGCCCTGAATACCAGCAAACCCGGGAAAATGAGCCGAAACGTGGAGATCATTCAGCGGAAGATCCCTGCCGAATTCTGGAAGGCATTGAAAGATCATGGATTGATTGATCCGGAATATCAGTATATATAATCCTTTGGAAAATATATGAAGACTTTAATTATTGAAAAACCGGGCCATGTTTTAGTCATTGAACGGGATAAACCGGTGGTAAGAGAAGGAGAAATCCTTGTGAAGTTAAAATATGTTGGTTTCTGCGGTTCGGATCTGAGTACTTATCTGGGTAAGAATCCTATGGTGCAGTATCCTCGTGTACCCGGACATGAAATTTCCGGGGTGATCGAAGAATTAGGTGAAGGTGTTCCAGATGGATTTGCAGAGGGAGCACCAGTTACCGTGGTGCCCTACACCAACTGTGGCCGGTGCCCTTCATGTCGAAGGGGTAGAAGTTATGCGTGTCAATTCAATCAGACACTTGGTGTACAGCGGGACGGAGCCATGCAGGAGTACCTTTCAGTACCCTGGCAGAAAATTCTAAAAGCTCCCAACCTCAGTGAGTTGGAGCTGGCCATGGTTGAGCCACTCACGGTTGGATTTCATGCCATTGATAGGGGACGGGTAACCGATTCGGATACTGTGATGGTCCTGGGATGTGGCATGATCGGTGCAGGTGCTATTGTGCGGGCTGCACTCAGGGGAGCCACTGTGATTGCTGTGGATATTGACAGCCATAAATTAAAACTGGCGGGTATGCTGGGCGCCACATATGCAATCAATTCTATCTCTACCGATCTTCACCAGGAATTGATTAAACTGACAGATGGAGATGGTCCTGACGTGGTAGTGGAAGCGGCCGGGAATCCCATTACTTACAAGGCAGCTGTGGATGAAGTGGCCTTCACCGGACGTGTTGTCTGTATCGGGTATGCGGGTATTGAGGTCTCTTTTGCCACAAAACTCTTTGTGCAGAAGGAGATAGATATCATGGGTTCACGCAATGCAACCCCCGAGGATTTCAGGGCAGTCATCAGTTACCTGGAAAGTGGTATATTTCCTCTGGATCAAATGATCACAGGCAAGGTGAAGCCTGAGGATGCTGCAGATGCCGTTCAGGCATGGGCGGGTGAACCCGGAAAAGTGATGAAATTATTGCTGGATCTTACTTAAAATCATTAAATGATGAAAAAACTATTTGTATTGGTATTTGGCATATTACTACTGGGTTGCACCGGTACGCCGGAACCGAAAACATTTGAACCTGACTGGGAATCGCTCAGTAAACATGAGGCAGCTCCAGAGTGGTTTCGTGATGCTAAGCTGGGGATCTATTTCCATTGGGGTGTTTATTCCGTACCTGCCTATGGGAATGAATGGTATCCCAGGTGGATGCATTTTGAGGGCGACAAAACCTATGAGCATCATCTGGAGAAATATGGACATCCATCTGAATTTGGTTACCATGATTTTATACCCATGTTTAAAGCGGAGAACTTTGATGCCGACGAGTGGGCAGACCTCTTTGTAAAGGCCGGAGCCAGGTTTGCAGGTCCGGTAGCGGAACATCACGATGGATTTTCCATGTGGGACAGCGATGCCACACCCTGGAATGCGGCAGATATGGGACCGAAAAGAGATATTACTGGTGAGTTAGCGGTGGCTTTAAGGGAGCGGGACATGAAATTAATCACCACCTTTCATCATGCCAAGCATCTGCAACGCTATAAAGATAGCGCACAAGAAGAGTTGGAGTCTCAAGAGACCCGGCGAGGTAAATTCAGAATGAGTCACTATCCCTATATTGAAGGTCTTCCTCCTGTTTCGGAGGATAAAGAGCTAAAATATCTCTATGGAAACATTCCGGAGGATCAGTGGCTGGAGGAGGTATGGTTCGGAAAGCTGAAAGAGGTGATCGACCAGTACCAGCCTGATATTATATGGTTTGACTCCTGGCTTGATCAAATTCCTGTGGAGTATCAGCAGAAGTTCAGTGCATACTTCCTGAACGAGGCAGAAAAGTGGCAGAAAGAGGTAGTCATTGTTCGTAAGCAGGATGACCTTCCGCTGAATTACACGGTGGATGACCTTGAGAAATCGAGAAAGAACAGGCTGGAACCCGACCCATGGATGACCGATGAGACCATTAGTAAGGGAAGCTGGTGCTATACAGAGAATCTTGAGATCAAAGACTCAAAGGATGTGCTGCATGTATTAATAGATATTGTCAGCAAAAATGGTGTATTGCTGTTGAATATATCTCCAATGGCAGATGGCACTATTCCCGAAATCCAGGTAGGGGTATTAACTGATATGGGTCATTGGCTTGGCAAATATGGAGAAGCAATATATGAAACGCGTCCATGGTATACCTTTGGTGAGGGTCCTACAAAGGAGCCTGAAGGGCACTTCAGTAACAGGGAGGGATTTTTGAATTTAAAGTACAGCTGGAAAGATGTCCGTTATACCACAAAGGATGAGATCATTTATGCTACGCTGCTGGGCTGGCCCGGTGAGGGAGAAGAAGTGGTGCTCAGTTCCTTTACTACAGACTCACTGCCTGAACCGTTAAAAGTAGAATCAGTTACTTTAATCGGGCGTGAGGAAGAACTGATCTGGGACCAATCAGATGCCGGTCTATCCATCAAAATACCTGCTGTAGCTCCTGATGAGATGGCTGTGGTCTTCAAAATTAAAATATAACTTGCACTTATAGATAAACCCATGATCCTGCCTCGATTTATACTTTTGCTCTCTGTTTTGTTTGGGCTGGTCTCCTGTTCACAAAAGGGAAGTGAGAAAGATATATTGCCCAACATTGTTATTTTATATGCTGACGACATGGGTTATGGAGATCTGGCATGTCAGAATAAGGCATCCAAGATTCCTACCCCCAACCTGGACCAGCTCGCAGCTGAAGGGATGCGTTTTACCGATGCCCATAGCTCATCGGGAATCTGTACACCCAGCAGGTATGCTCTTTTAACAGGGCGTTATCACTGGCGGAAATTTCATGGTATTGTGCAGGCATTTGGCCCATCGGTATTTGACAGTGACAGACTGACTATGGCCAAAATGTTACAGGAGAAGGGATACAAAACAGCCTGTATCGGGAAATGGCACCTGGGGTGGAGTTGGGAAGAGATATTATATCCCGGAAAAGAAGTCACAGAAATGGAAATCAATGGTAGAGATCGGAATGTTTATCTGCCCGATGATTTTGACTGGTCTCTACCGGTTCCTGGTGGTCCTCTCGATCAGGGTTTCGACTACTATTTCGGCGATGATGTAATTAACTTTCCTCCTTATACCTGGATTGAGAATGACAGGATTCTTGATCCCCCAACCGAATTATATACACTTGGAAGGGAGAATACTCCTGAAGGAAGCTGGGAGTGCCGTCCGGGGCCTACTGTGGAAGGATGGGATTATTACCAGGTGTTGCCTACCCTTACTAAGAAAGCGATAGAATACATAAAATCAAGGAAATCCGATCCTGATCCATTCTTCCTCTACATGGCCTTTCCCTCACCACACGCCCCCATAATCCCTAATGATGAGTTCCGGGGTAAATCGGAAGCCGGCGCATATGGAGATTTTGTATACCAGACTGACTGGTGCATCGGTGAGATCCTGAGTGCTATTTCAGACAATGGATTGGGTGAAAATACTCTTGTGGTATTTACCAGTGACAATGGGCCGGAGAATTACGCATACCTTCGGGTGAGAAATCATGATCATTATAGCATGGGTGACCTGCGAGGGGTAAAGAGAGATGTATGGGAAGGGGGGCACCGGGTCCCGTTTATTCTACGCTGGCCAGGAACAGTAAAAGGTGGAGGTATCAATGGAACCACTATCAGCCAGGTGGATCTGATGGCCACTTTTGCTGATATCATTGGGTATGAGCTTCTGGATGCAGATGCCGAAGATAGTTATAGCCTTTTGCCACTGGCTGACTCATCTTTTGAAGGTTCTTATGGAAGAGAGGTCACTGTGCAGAATACCCGTCAGGGTATTTATGCGGTGAGAAAAGGTGACTGGCTGCTGATCAATCATAAAACCGGAAATATGAACAGAGCGGTACCGGTCTATTTTGACAGCATCAGGGGTTACGAAGCCCATGATTCTCCCGGCGAACTGTATAACCTGAAGACGGACCTTTCACAACAAATTAATCTTTACACTGAGTTCCCTGAAATTGTTATGGAACTCAAGGGTGCTCTTAAAGCAACCCAAGGAATTGAACAAATAGAAAAAACTTTAGACCAATGAAAAAGTTATCCCTGTACCTGCTTACTTCCCTGTCACTCTGTTTATTTTCTTGCAAGACTGAACCTGAAAAGCCGAACATCCTATTCATATTTGCAGATGATCAGTGTTTCAACACCATTAATGAGTTGGGGAATAAAGAGGTGATCACGCCCACGCTTGATGAACTGGCCCGGCAGGGTACTGTGTTTACTACTGCCTATAATATGGGAGGCTGGAATGGGGCCATCTGTGTGGCTTCGCGTACCATGTTCAATACAGGGCGGTTCCTGTGGAGGGCTTTTGAATATGATAGACAATTGGATACCCTTGCAACCAGGGGCCAGTTGTGGAGCAAAGAGATGGAAAATCTGGGGTATGACACCTACTTTACCGGTAAGTGGCATATAAAAATTGATCCTCCGGACATATTTCATCACGTGGGTTCCGTAAGAGGAGGGATGCCCAACCAGGTACCGGAAGGATATGACAGGCCGCTGGATGAGAATGACTGGGAGTGGACTCCATGGGACACGACTTTTGGAGGATTTTGGAAGGGTGGGACCCATTGGAGTGAGGTGGTGGCCAATGAGACCATGGGTTTCCTTGAGAACACTTCTGTCTCTGAGAAACCCTTCTTTATGTACATTGCTTTCAATGCCCCGCACGATCCCAGACAATCCCCCAGGGAGTATGTGGATATGTATACCCTCGAAGATATCGCGATGCCTGAAAGTTTCTTGCCCGAATACCCTTACAAGGATCTTATGGGTTGCAGTGAGAAATTGAGGGATGAGCACCTTGCACCATTTCCCAGGACTGAGTACGCAGTAAAAGTAAACAGGCAGGAGTATTATGCCATTATTACCCATATGGATGCGCAGATTGGAAAGATCCTGGATAAACTTGAGGAGACCGGTCAGGCCGACAATACATACATCTTCTTCTCGGCAGACCACGGACTTTCTGTGGGCCATCATGGATTGATAGGCAAGCAGAATATGTATGAGCACAGCATGCGTCCTCCCATGATCATTGTGGGGCCAGATATCCCTGAAGGAAAGAAAAAGGATATGGCAGTATACCTTCAGGATATCATGCCTACAGTTATTGAATATGCAGGAGGAGAAGTGCCGGGCTATGTTGAGTTCAACAGCCTGAAGTCCTTTATTGAGAGTACTAATGAAAAGTCTAACTATCCTGAAGTATATGGGGCCTATAAGGATCTGCAACGAATGATCCGCATTGATGATTATAAGCTTATTGTTTATCCCTATGCAGGGGTGAAGAGACTTTTTAACCTGGCAACGGATCCGGAGGAGATGTTTGATCTCGCATCAAAACAGGAACAACAGGATCGTTTGGAATCCATGTTTGAAAAGCTTATTGATTTGCAGGTTGAAATGGGAGATACCCTGAACCTGATGAATTTTCAATTTGTAATATAGAATTTTACCCTGGTTTGGATAATTACTTACTGGAATATTAAACCAGAGTTGTAATTTTAGCTTCAATTTAATCGAAGGAGGTAAACCAGGATTCATCATTATGTCAAAATTAGAAATTAAGAAGCTCAAAGAGTGCAGGTATGCCAGTGTTTCACTGGGTGAGGTTATGTTAAGGCTCGATCCGGGTGAAGGCCGGGTAAACACAGCCAGGCAGTTCAGGGCCTGGGAGGGGGGCGGAGAATACAACGTGGCGCGAGGTCTTCGAAAGTGCTTCAGGTTGCCCACTGCAGTGGTTACTGCGTTAGCCGGTAACTAGTGACGAGTGAAAAGTGAAAAGTGAAAAGTAAACAAAAAGATTAAAGAGATGGAATTAAGGAAAGATGCGAAATATGCAATGGTGATCCCCACCAGTATGGGAATAAGGATTACGCCAATAAATGGTCAGCCGGTGCACAGCAGTGAACTATTCAGGATGCAGGCTACCAGCGCCGAGTCCAATGTGGGGAGTACCGCTTCCTACCTTGGATTGCCTGTAAAAATACTGACCACCTTTGTGAAGGAGAGCCCAATAGCAAGGATGATCAAAGACAACCTGGCCAGCCGGCACATGGATTATGAAGGTCCGGAGGTAGCACAGGGCAATCCCTGGGGATACAGGCATCAGATCAATATTGCCGACAGCGGATATGGTTCACGTGGTCCTAGGGTTCAGAATGACCGTGCCGGGGAGGTGGGGCGTACCCTTAATGTAAAGGACTTCGACCTGGGACGCATATTTGGTGAAGAGGGTGCACAGATCGTGCATCTTTCGGGATTGATTGCAGCGCTCTCACCCGAGACCAGCCAGTTTTGTCTGGAGATAGCCAGGGCAGCTAAAAAGCATGGCACCCGCATCTCCTTTGACCTGAACCACCGGGCATCTTTCTGGGTAGGAAGGGAGAAGGAACTCCATGAAATATTCCGTGAGATTGCTTCACTGTCCGATATTCTCATTGGAAATGAAGAGGATTTTCAACTCTGCCTTGGTATTGAAGGACCCGAAGCCGGAGGAGCGGACCTGGCTGCCAAAATCGATGGATTCAAGGGCATGATCAACCGTGCAAAGGCCGCTTTCCAGGGAGTATCGGTATTTGCCACCACACTGCGTCAGGTGATAAGCACCAACCAGCACATGTGGGGAGGCATTATCTTTGAAAATGGCAACTGGCATGTGGTTGAACCACGCGAAATCTATGTGTACGACCGAATCGGCGGAGGTGATGGATTTGTAAGCGGCATGTTATATGCGATCCTTAAAGGATGGGAGCCAGAAAAATGGATCCAGTTTGGATGGGCCAGTGGTGCGCTCGTAACGACCCTCGAAACTGACTATGCCCAACCGGCCGATGAGGACCAGATCTGGAGTATCTGGCAAGGGAATGCCAGGGTAAAAAGATAGTTAAGGAATCACTCCACCCAATCTCCTTTGAGTTCTATTTTGAATGCCAGCGCGTATTCTGAAGGGATGCGGGATGGGGTCTGAATAGTCAGGCCACCATTGGTTCGTTCCCATTTAATCTTTTCATCAGATCCAAGCAGAGATATATTTTTAATCCCCTTTGTTGAGATCGTGGTTTCCATTCCGAGAGATTCTATGACTACCTCCTCACCTTCAGGAATACCAAGGACTATGGCAAAAAGATCATTGCCTTTTTTGGTGAATCGTATATCGTTGTCGTCACAGAGGTCAAATTCCCATTTGGGATGGACCCCTTTGGTAATTAGTTTCTCTTCATTGCCTTCGGAATGTATCTTCCAGCTTCTGGTTCCGTAGATGGCATCACCATTCACTTTTAGCCAACCTCCAATTTCAGCAAGTACATCTTTTTGTTCCTGACCGATGGTTCCGTCAGCCTTTGGACAGAGGGAGATTACCAAACCTCCGCCGCGGCTTACCCTGTCTATCAGGCCATCGATAATGACATTGGGCTCTTTGTAGGTCTGACCTTCCACATATCCCCAGGAGGAGTGGCTGATCTTCATGTCATCCACCCAGGAGCCATTCACAACACTTGCCCTGTCACGACCCTCCTCAAAGGTTTTCATTCCAACTGCTTCGGGAAAGTTAAACCTCATGCTGACCGGTAGTTTATTCAATATTTCCACCTCCTTGTTCCATTCAGTTTCTTTATTGTAGTAATGTGATAACAGCTCCATCACCATCAGTTCGTTGATG
>JAUVKN010000021.1 GCA_030596245.1 Bacteroidia bacterium
GAAAAAAGAAATAGCAAGGCGGAAGGCAAAATATTCCACAACCGTAGCCTTAGCTACTGTGAGGAAAGATTTAGACTGACAACGCTGCTATTTCCTTTTGCAGCCGTTCGTAATAGAAAGTGGTTTTTAGAGGTGCCCTAAAGGAAAATTGTGTTGATCACCGTATAGATATATCTTCTATTTCAAGCGGACAATATATTTTACAACTAGCATTTAAGAATAAAGTACACGGGAAAAGTTCTCTCCTGTTTTATAAGTGAGATACGGAATTACCAAGCCAGAATTAATACATATTCCTGTCATTTTGTATCAACGCATTATTATGTAAATGTCTATGCTAATCGGAACCTGCGTCGTGAAAAAAGTTGTTTCGGATGTTGATAATTTTTCCTTTTGAATTCTGGGCTGAATGGCTACTTTTACCGGCCAACAGAGGAGAGGAAATATGAAGCAGTATCTTGATTTATTGTCCCATGTAATGGAACACGGGACCAGGAAAGAGGATCGTACGGGAACCGGAACTGTTAGTACATTTGGAGCCCAGATGCGCTTTGATCTGTCGGAGGGATTCCCATTGCTTACCACCAAGAAGCTGCATCTGAAATCGATTATCCATGAGTTGCTCTGGTTCCTGAAAGGAGACACCAATACCAAATACCTCAACGACCACGGGGTGAAGATCTGGAACGAATGGGCCGATGAAAATGGCAACCTGGGACATATTTACGGATACCAGTGGAGAAGCTGGCCCACTCCTGACGGAAACACCATTGACCAGGTTTCGGCGGTAGTGGATTCCCTCAAGCAGAATCCGGATTCCAGGAGACACATTGTGAGTGCCTGGAACGTGGGGGAGCTGGAGAAGATGGCACTGCCCCCCTGCCATATTCTGTTCCAGTTCTATGTGGCCGACGGGAAGCTCTCCTGTCAGCTCTACCAGCGAAGCGCTGATATCTTCCTCGGTGTACCCTTTAACATAGCCTCATACTCTTTCCTGCTCATGATGATGGCCCGGGTAACCGGTCTTCAGCCAGGCGAATTTATCCACACCCTGGGTGATGCGCATATCTACCTGAATCATAAAGAGCAGGTGAAACTGCAGCTTACCCGTGGTCCAAGACCCCTTCCATCAGTAAAACTAAATCCGGAAATTAAATCCCTGTTCGAATTCAGCTTCGGGGATTTCACCATTGAAAATTATGATCCGCACCCGCACATCAAAGGAGCAATATCGGTCTGATATGGAACAGAAGATCCATCATAATATCTCAATCATTGTAGCCATTGGTGAGAACTATGCCATTGGCAAAGACAACCGGCTGCTCTGGCACCTGTCGGATGACTTGAAGCGGTTCAAAAAGCTTACCACCGGACATACCCTTATCATGGGACGGAACACTTTTTTGTCCCTTCCCAACGGAGCACTGCCCAACAGGCGACACATTGTGATCTCAGACGTTCCCGGTGAAACATTCGATGGTTGCGAAATGGCCCGTTCCATAGACCAGGCCATTGAACTGGCGGGTAATGATGAGGAGTGCTTTGTGATCGGAGGAGGCATGGTATATGCCCAATTTTTAGGGATAGTGGGTAAACTATACCTGACCCAGGTTTACCAATCCTTTAAGGCCGACACTTTTTTCCCGGAAATTGATTTCCGGCAATGGAAGACCATTCGATCCGAATCCGTGGAGGCCGGAGAGAAGAATGAATACCCGCACACTTACACCGAATTCGTAAGAATTTGACTTCCCGTATTGTAGTTCTCACTGAATTCATTATTTTTCATCCTTGAAACTAAAATTTACAATTATGAAAAAGCATCTATTTATTGCGTTTGCCATCCTTTTTGTTCCCCTGTTCCTGCAAGCCCAGGCAACTAAAATTGAGGGGACCTGGTACAATGACGACAAGACTTCAGCCATTGAGATTAAGAAGGAGAGCGACGGGAAATACGATGGAAAAATTGTCTGGCTGGACGAACCCAACGAGAATGGAAAACCCAAGATTGATGATGATAATCCCGATCCCAAGCTGGCCACCCGCCCCATCATGGGTCTTAAAATTTTGAATAATTTTAAATACGACTCAAAGAAGGAGAGATGGAACGACGGAACCATCTACGATCCTAAAAACGGCAAGACTTACGACTGCTATTCCTGGTTCGAGGACGGAAATTATAACAAGCTCTATCTGAAGGGTTATGTTGCGGGCATTAAAGCGCTGGGCAGGAAGACCGAGTGGACAAAAAAATAGTTAAAATTGCCCGAATGTGAACACCCGCATACCACAACCGTTCACTTTTCTAGTTCACCATCAAACACCTACAAAGTCTATTAATCTTGTTTATAGATGTTTGCATGTTTTGGCACATAATGTGCATTAAATAACATGAAAACAAATCTTACGTCCTTTTACATTTCACACTAACGGGTGATACAGTAAAATTTCTTTTTTAGGTTTAAGTGGTTAGTATAAAAGGGGCCCCTCCAGGCCCCTTTTATCATTGTATATATTGACTCTTCCCGCAGCAAGCTGCGGGGAACCGAAGCTCGACAAAGTCAATGCGCGAGCGTAATTCACTCCCTGTCTTCTGCGAACCGGGATCGATTTCCATTCATCAGAGGATCATCCACCACATCTTTTACATTCTCGAGCTGATTTGAAACTGTGCACTAAAATATTTTTAAAATATTTCCGGTTTTCGGGTAACAATTCTGCGATGATTCTGATTAAACGTTTAAATAAGGAGAATTCTTCTGGTATGGGATGTAGATTATTCCATACAGGAGTTCTCATGTAAGAGGTATGCCAATGTATATAAAACACTATTGATATGCGAACCTTTATAAACAAGCATGGTAAAGAGGAGATTCTTTTCCTCTCCCGGACGGACCGGGATATCCTGATCTATATGAATACGGATATCTGGATTACGCCGGAACTGAAGAAGTTCAAGAAGGGAATTCTTGAAAGATTAGAAAAAAAAGACCTGAATAATTAAAGCAATCTGAAAAAAATGAAAGATAAAGTGAACGACTGGAGTGAATCAGTAAAAAGGGCTGTATGGAAAAAGGGCAGGATCAATCCCGATTATTCTCCGAATGTATTGCGGTGGGATGCACATGACAATATTATGATGTGGTCGGAATATGGCCGGATTGATTCAAAACTCGGATGGGAAATTGACCTCATCAACCCGGTAATAAACGAGGGGCCTAATAATATAGAGAACCTGCAGCCACTGAATAAGTGGCACAAAACTGACAGACGTTCCTGAACTTATGGATTCGCCCGTTGACAGGTGGCTGATGTGGTGCCAGGAACTGGTGCTTCACCAACCCGGCACTGCACCACCTGTCAATTTTATGAATGTATTTACAATAACAGGGTAACAAATATTAATCGTTTTTTATTAAACCACAATTTCAATTAAAAACAATTTATCATGAGAAGAACAAAATTGACCAAAACTAACCTGGAAGCCAGGTTCACTGAAGAGAAAATGGACGACAGTAAATTAAATTTCCTCAAAGGCGGAGATGGTAATGGTGGTCAGGGTGGCGTCATTCCCTGGGAATAGCAGGCAGCTTCAGTTTTAAAAACAACTTTTTCAATTTGCAGGGTCGCTAATTTGAATATATTTACAGGCATATATGTAACCTGCTGGAATTGAGAAAGCTCATTTGGTTTTTTTTCATCATTGCATTCGGTGGTGTAGTTACCTCTTTTTGCCAGGACCCGGCGGTAACGGCCCGCCGGTTGTATCTTGCATACGATTCTGCATGGGTGAAAGGTGACTTTGACAGGTCTGAGTATTACCTCCAGCGCATCCTTAATGGCGGATACCAGCTGTCCGATCTAAACATAGCGGTGGTCCATAACGCTATTGGTCTGGTCTATTACGAAACGGGCAGTATTAATAAAGCGCTTCAGCACTACCGGGAGGCAGAAGCCTTCATCTCCGGGACCGGTAAAGGTAACTTTGGCGTACAAATCACCATCTATAACAACCTTGCGCTGCTCCATAACTGGCTTGGGGATTATTCCAATGCACTGGAACATTATGAAAAGGCCACAAGATTGCTGGATTCCGTTCCATCCAGGGATATGGCCTATTTCAGCAGGTTATCAATGGTCCTGTTTAACAAAGGAGTCATCTATTACAAGCTGGGGAGGCTGGATGATGCGCTTCATATCCTGAAGGAGAGTGAACGGATCAAGGAGAAATATGGACATGAATACCTGGGAAGCGTCTATTTCAATCTTGGCCGTATTTACCAGGCTGTTGAAATACCCGGGCTTTCCAGTCACTATTATCAAAAAAGCATTGACCGGTGGATCACCGAAAATGATGGGGATTATTACCAGCTGGCCAATGTCTATCTCCATCTCGGGAAGCTCCTGGTGAACCAGGGGGAAGTTGAACGAGGCTATTCCTGCATTCAGAAGGCCCTTCAGAACTATATCGCTAATTACGGCATAAAACATCCACTCACCTCAGCTTGCTATGAGCAGATGGCAATATTCTACCTGGACCGTGGTGACTTTCGGAAGGCTCTTGAATTCGTCCAGCAGGCATTGATTTCGGTTGTTTCTGATTTCCATGAAGAGAATATCTTTTTGAATCCCACTGGTGAAAGTTCCCTCCACGATCTCACCCTTTTGAAGGGCTATGCCACCAAAGCAAAGGCGCTGGAGGGCCTTGCAAAAGCCGGGAAAAATAGCGACCGGAAGCTGGAGATCCTGACAGCGGCCCTTGAGACCAACAGCCGGTCTATCGAGACACTTCACAGGCTCCATGGTTCCTACCTCTCCAGGGAGAGCCGCATCTATCTGACATCGGGACAAAAAGAGTTGTTTAGTACAGGTATTCGTCTGAATATCAATATGTTCAATTTTACAGGACAGGATTCATATAAAGAGGGGGCCTTTCTAATGGCAGCCCGGGGAAAGTCCAATGAACTGTTGTTTGAAATGCAGACCAAGGAGTTGTTGTACCTGGAGAGTCTTCCCAATTCGTCTGCATTGTCAGCATTGGAACTGAAACAACAGATAGACCATTTTTCAAACCTGATCCAGGTTGAACATATGGAGGTCTGGCCCGATTCGGCTAAACTGACTGCCTGGCAGGAGCAGCTTTTCCATACCCGGGATAGTTTCAACCGGCATATGGAACAACTCTCTCTGGAACATCCCCAGATCGGACAATTTGAAACTTTCGGTACCGGTTATTCAATGGCTCAGATCCGGCAGAATCTCAGGGGAAAAGAGAGCCTAGTGGAGTATTTCATTGCAAATCCCGGTTCATCCGGATCGAGAAGGTTGTTTATTTTTGTCGTAACAAAAAAAGAGTGCCATTTCCACCAGGACCAGATCGACAGCACTTTCCACCAAGAGCTGGATATTGTATTGCGGAACCTTCATGAATTCGATCCCTACAGGGAATCTCCCGAGTACTATGACAGCCTGAAGACCGCATTATTCCGGATCTACCAACAGTTTATTAAACCCGTTGAGTCCCTTTTCAAAGGGGAGAAACTGGTCATCGTACCCGACGAGGAGTTGGCCTACCTGCCTTTCGGTGCCCTGATTGACCGCTATGAGCCTGAAACTATTCTGAACTATGCCGGACTTCCCTATCTCATGAATCGATATGATATCAGCTATGTAAATAACTCACAGCTGTTGATGAAAGAGGGTCAACCACTGCTGCAATTTCCCAGGATCATCTCATGGGTACCTGACTACACAGCTTCAGGTGATACAGATTCCATGGCGCTGGTGGGGGCAGCTGAGGAAGTTCAGGAGATATTACAAATTCTGAAGGGCAGGAGCATCGCGGGAAATCCGCACAAAGATGAGGCGGAAAAGCTCCTGGAAGAAGATGCGGTAATACATCTGGCCATGCATGCCCGGGCTGGTGAAAGTGCAAAGGGATCACCCTACTTCCTTCTGGATGCCCTTGAGGATACTCTTTTCAATAACCGCCTGCATGATTATGAGATCAATGCCCTGACCATCTCCTCTCCAATGGTTGTATTAAGCAGTTGTAGAACAGGTGGCGGGCAGTTTCAAAGTGGTGAGGGGATGATCAGTCTCTCAAGGAGCTTCCTCCTCGCAGGTGCTGAATCGGTGGTACACACCCTTTGGCCAGTAGAAGATGCCAGGGGACCTGACCTGATGTTGGAATACTATCGTGAACTGAAGCGGGGTCGATCTAAAAGCAGCGCGCTTACAAGGGCCAAAAAACAATACCTGGCCGGCACCCCTCCCTCTTATACCCATCCATATTATTGGGCGGCTTACCAGATCACCGGCAATCCTGCTCCCCTTTCGAATCCATGGAAATTTGTAGTTGTACCCTCTGTTATATTGGCGATCTCCCTCTCAATCTACCTCTTTATCCGTCGGAGTTTTCGTGCAAGGGCCTGAGCATCCTCTTTATACATACCCTCGTAGGCATCCAGTTGAGTCAGATGCAGCTTGGCTTTATCAACATCACCGGTTTTCAGATAACAGAGGCTCAGGTACCAGGTTGCTTCGGGCAGGTACCGGTAGTTGTTTTCAATATAATTGTTAAGGATCTCCCTGGCAGGTTCATATTGCCCGAGAGCCATGTAGTTCAAACCACGAAACAATTGCACCTCAGGCTGAACTTCCTGAACAGATCCCATTTGGTTAAACAGGAGGCTCGATTGTTCATAGTTCCCCTGGATATAACTGTTGATGCCATCAGTCAGGTTTAAATTGAGGTCCTGAACCTTGTCACGCTGTGAGTGATCGGATGCATTCAGGGGTTCATAATAGTTCTGGAATAACCGATCGCTGCTTGTGAATGGCACAAAAACCCTGATGACAATCAGCATGACAATGGCAGCTGCAATGGCAGAAGAGTATATGAACCATTTCCTTGAAACTCCTGGGACACGCTGAGGATCGTTTTCAATGATTTCGTCTCCGACTGATTCATTTTCAAATGCCAGGTTGGCCAGCTTTTCTGCTTCATCAAGTGAGGGATCCGATTTCATCTCTTCCAGCTGGATCTTAGCTTTCAAATACTCCTTCACCTGCATGTTCAACCGGTATGATTCAGAAAGCTCGGGATCTTTTACCAACTCCTGCTCGATCTCTACGATCTCTTCCGGACCCAGATCATTGTAAATATAATTGGCCAGCCTTATCCTGCTATTTAAGTTGTCTTTCATAAGATCTTGGTGGATTACTCCACAAGTGCTATCTGTTCTGTCTCCTTAATTTTTATGAAATCCGGGTGATTTTCAATCATCTTCATGAGGTAGCTATGGCACAGGCTCTTTCTCTTTCTCACATAGCCATAACTGTATCCAAGTAATTCTGCAATCTCCCTGGGGGGTGTTTCTTTGAGGTACTCTTTCAGTATCTCCTGGCAAACACTATCCAGTTTTTCGAAAGTCTCCCAAAAAATCGTTCTGTACAACTCATAGTCGGCATCTTCAGTGAAATCCCTGACCGGTGTTGTGTCGAGCTTTCTCACATGATAGTTTCTGGCAGCAATTTGCTTTTCAAGTTGCTGCTTCCATTTCTTATTACACAGGGCATACATCAGTGTACCCAGTTGGCATGTCAATGTGAATTCTTCCTTGTCCACGAGCCGGATAAGTGCAACCAACCCTTCGTTAAATACGTCCTGGGCATCCTCCCGGCTACCTCCCATTTCCATGACCATTAGCCTGATGCTATCCTGGAACTTTACCTGGATGTATTTAAATACAGCATCATCCCGGTTCCGGATACCCTGAATAACTATATCATCACTATAATGGTCTGTGCTTCTGATCTGGTTTGGCTTTTAAGAGGATAGGCAAATTTAGCAATTATTCACGACTCTATCAATTGCCTTAAGTAGAAAAAACCGCCAGGCATCTGCTCAGCGGTCTCTTTGTCGGGTGGAAGACCGGGCTTGAACCGGCGACCTCTGGAACCACAATCCAGCGCTCTAACCAAACTGAGCTACATCCACCATTTGGGAGGGCAAATTTACAAAATTTTTTATTCCTGTAATTCTCCGGGAGAAATTATTCTTCCAACAGGGATAGAAACAGCTGATTGTATTGTTCCATCACATTGGATTGGCCATATCGTTCAAGGGTCTGGTTGCGAATTCCCCCGGCAGAATAGATCCGGTTTTGTTGCATCATCTGCTCCATGGCCCCGGTCAACTGATCCACATTATCAGGATCAATGAGCAATCCATTCTCCTCAGTAACAATGTGATCGGGTCCGCCCGACCGGGTGGCAATCACGGGTAATCCCGTAGCCATTGCCTCTATCAGGACAGCCCCGAAGGCCTCATACCGGGTGGGCAATACAAAACAGTTGGCTCCCTGCATCTCCTTCTGCATCTCCTCCCTTGAGAGCCGACCCAGGAAATATACATGGTCGGTTACACCCAGTTCTCCTGCCATCTCTTCCAGTTCCGGTTTCAGTGATCCTTTACCAGCCAGTCTTACGGTAAACGGCGTGTCAATTCTCACCTTCAGTTCCTTTACCGCTTCAAGTAACAGGTCCACTCCCTTCACATGTTCAAGCCTTCCGGCCCACACAAAGACAAACGGGTCATCCTTACGAGGTTCCGAAGGAGGAAGGAACATATCCTCCCGGATCATGTTGGGAATGACCATGGTTTTTTCCTCGATCCAGGGCATCAATATTTTTAGTCCGTTCAACAGGCTTTTGGATACCAGCACCAACTTGCTGCAGTTTTGGTAAGCTTTTTCAAAAAAGGGCAGGTAATAGGGTTTTACCATCTTGCGGGCATTCTCAGTGCTCCAGACAAAAAAACTTCTGTGTTCCACCACCAGGTAAGGTACACCATACTTTTCACTGATCAATGAAGCTGTGTATCCGGCCCAGGTCACACTATGTGTCAGGATCAGATCGGGTTTCCCAAATTCTTTCGCATATCGCTTATAGACCCGCAAGGTTTCAGCGGCCCAGCTCCGGATGTTGTACTTTTCACTGCCCGGGATTTTCAGATAAGCGGAGCGGATCACCCTCAGACCATTTTCATCGCCGATCCTGTAGCGGTGCAATGCCGAAGGTCCGGCCTGAATAAGTTTCCTTACCCCCACTACCCGGTTTACCAATACGTCCACCTGCCATCCCATCTTATGGATGGCCTCACTGTGTTCTTTAAAGAAGTAACCCCCGTCGGGCGGGTACCAGGAAGGGATAATGAGTATGCGGTGAGCTTGATTCATGGTTTTACAATTTCTTCCGGGAGAGTTCAAGGGTGTAATACTCCTCAGGTACCACCGGGAATTCGGCCGGCCGGGAGATATAATTTTTACCGGTGAAAATGGCGCATTTGGTATGGGCCACATGATAGACGTTTTCGGCACGGCCGGCCCCCACTCCGTCCAGTATGGCTGCCATTACTTCGAATCTAACCTGGTCTGGTTGGTACCCGTAATCGTGCCAAACCACTACGCTGTTTTCGTGGACCAGGTGCTCAAATACATTCCTGGTATCGCTCAGGATGAAGTCATAATGGTGATCGCCGTCGATAAACACAAGGTCAAACTTCTTTCCCAGCGAAGCAAAATCAAAGCTCCTGGAATCGCCCCTCAGCTGGGTTACATTATTCAACTCCCTGGAAAACATACCATGGGCTTCAATGGTCTTTTCGTGCATTCCCCGGGTCCGCATCTGGTCATCGGTAAGACACAATGTATGACAGCTTTTTGCCCTTGGGGCGATGGTGCTAACACTCTCCCCCCGCCATGTTCCGATCTCGAAATAGCTGCAATCCTTCATCTCATCAGTCAGCCCCGCCAGCAACATGATATCGGTGGGCAGGGACCCTCCATCCAGAAAAGTCATAGGTCCCAATGAAACCGAACCGGCTTTCACCAGCTGATCCATCGTGATCACAGGGAGTCCCACCGGTAATCCAAGATTCTTTGCCACATATGTTTGCCATGAGTCTTTGTCAGTCAGTACCCGGTTCAACAAAACCGGTTTCCTGGCGATCCACCAGAGGGCCTTAATTGCTTTTCCTATTTTACCCATCGAATTCTTCTAAGGTTTTAACGGGACTTTCTCCAAATGGATTGTTTTTTACCAGCCTGATGTACCAGAAGAGGCTATAGCCAATCGCAAGGGTACTCAATCCGCTATACAATGCCAGTCCAATATATACATTTTCCATGACCACCCCCACCACCAGGCCTCCCAGCCTTGCGATCAGTCTGACTCCATCGATAATCATGGCCACCCGCTGCTTTTTGTAGAGATCGGGGATAAAAGAGAGGGGCATGACCAGACCCACCATAAAGATCCACGGAAGAATGATCTGTACATAGCGGCCCGCTTCGATCCATTTCTCTCCAAAGACGAATCCAAAGATCTCCGGAGCAAAGATCCCCATCAGTACAAAAGGAACCAATAACACCAGGATGGTTCTTTTGATATAAAAAAGTACTTCTGGCAGAATGGGGGCCTCTTTGTGCTGTTTTTCAACGAAACGCTGAAACATTACCTGGTAGAAAGCACTGGCAACTAAACTAACCGGACGGTAAAGGATCATATATCCGAATGTATAGAATCCAGCGATAGCTGTGGAAAAGAAGGCGCTAAAGATAAAAACAGGAAGGGCGCCAGAGAAGTTGTTGATCAGGCCCTGCCACATGTTATACTTTGGAAAAAGACTGTATTGTTTTCCCAGCCTTTTCATCTCGGAGAATTTCAACCAGCCTGCTTTCTTTCTATTGACCCTTGCCTGTACCCCAAAGAATACCAGGAAGCCGATGAGCTGTCCAAAAACCACTCCAAAGATTAGTCCGGCTGCACCAATCAGTACCAGTCCCAGTGTCAGCTTCAATAGTGAATTGCCAAGGCTCTGACCTATGTTTGCACCCGCAATTAGTTTGTAACGCTTTTCCCGGTTTGAGTAATTTCGGAACGAGGTAAACAGCCCTACAAGCAAAGTGGAGAGGGGTATGAAGTATAGCCAGGTAGAGATCTCGTCACTGCCCAACCATCTGCATATCACGTCATTGAACGGAATCACAAGCATCAGTAGTACAAGACTGACCCCCACACTGATCAAACCGGACAATCCAAGCAGGTTCACCGAATCCCGGTCGCTTTTAGGCAGCAGTATGGCCAGTTCATACTTGGCCGTGGAAAAGATGATGGTGATATTAAGGATGTTCATGTATAAACCGAACACACCGAAATCCTCTTCGGTATAGATTCGACTCAATACAATGTAAATGATTACAGAAAATGCCTGGGCAAAGGTTGTTCCGGAGATCAGGGTGGCCACATTTTTAAAAAACTCATTCTCCCAGATATTGCGTAAGGCCCGAAACATGATCAAAAGTAAGAATTTAATTGACCCTATTTTTCTCCACCGGGACAGTTCTTTTGTTATCCATCAATATATGTGAGATTGATTGTTTTATCTTAATTGTAAAGCAGCTATAGATTTTAATTCAACGGCTATGCTAAAACATCGATGCTATCCCGTAGGATAGCACTGGGTTTTGAGCATTTGTTATAAGCTGGTATTTATCTGTCTTTAAGCTTAGTTTATCTCTTTGTATATTTTTTTAATCAGTTCTTTACCATGAATTTTCTCTAATTTTCTCACAGTAAAATGTCCTTTTGCCATATCTTGAAAATGATCAATAAAAAGAGTATTAATAAATGCACCACCAGCTGCTCCAATTAATGGGATTCCTTGTGCTGCTGCCTTTTCTGTAATTTGAATTGAAAATCTTTCAGCAATCTTAGTTAAGAGCCTTAGTAAAATTGGAGCTCCGTCTTCGACTATACCTTTTGTTGCAATAAATTCAGAAGCTTCTGTGACTGACTTTGCTAAAAATGTTCTTACTATATAATATCCGCTTTCTGTTCCATCATCAGATCTATTCTTACCACCAAGTGCAAAAACTTCCAAACAAGCTAGTTTTGTTTCATAGTCATTAATAGATTCGCCTTGAGATCTAGCTATTTCTGCTATTGAACGCAACATTATTGTAGTTGATATTGGTAATTCTACTGCTAATGCTGCAATTCCGAAAAATCCTCCAACTCCACCACTTACGGCAACACCAAATTTATGCCAATAGTTAGATGATTTTTTTCCTGGATTGTCTTTTATTGTGAATATTGCAGCTTCTGAAGCTTTTAAAAGTGCGCTTGTTGTGACTTCACTAATTTTTTCATTCCAATTTTTTGGTAAATTTTTAAAACCTTCTTCAATTGGGATACCAATGAAATTTGTGATTTTTGCCGCAACTCCGGGATTTTCTAATAGATTTTTCGCTTCTGCTAATTCTTTTTGGTCTTGTTCCGGTATGACAGTATTCATTGAGTGATTTCTTTATTAATTTCTGATAGAACTTTTTTTACACAGCATAATCTTTTGCAAACTAATCTCTTAATACGTAAAATGTTGTTTTGGGGTAATTATTGTAGAATAGGTGCATGAAGATGTTGGGCTTGATGGCTCTGCAAAATTAACGAAAATTTAAAGATTATACTGCAATTCTGTCAGCCTATGTCTCCTTCTATCGCATGGCATATGATTTGAACGAACCGTTCGTAATAAATCATATATATTTGACACAAAATTGAAATAAATGAGAGCGATGAGATCATCCAACCCCGTGATGACAGGAAAGGTTTTTGAGAAAGCTGGCCAGATTACCACCGGCAGCAGTGAGATGACGATCAATGGAACCATCAATAAAATTGGACTGCTGCTTTTGCTGGTCATTGCAGCTGCAGCTTATACATGGAATATGGTTACCGGCGATAATCCCGCCAATGCAGGTACGCTGGCAATTGCAGGAGCAATTGGTGGATTTATCATGGCACTGGTGATAATCTTTCGGCCCAAATCATCACCCATTACGGCCCCCATCTATGCCATCCTGGAAGGGCTTTTCCTGGGTGCTATCAGTGCCATTGTCAATGCAAGGTATCCCGGAATTGCATTCCAGGCTGTTTTGTTAACCATAGGTACATTGTTTACCATGCTGTTCCTTTACAGATCCGGAAGGATCCGGGCAACTCCCAGATTCAGACGTGGAGTAATGATGGCCACCGGGGCTGTTTTCTTTGCCTACATGATCAGCTGGATCATGAGCCTTTTGGGTATGCCTATGGGATTTATGCATTCGGCCGGACCTCTGGGAATCCTGATCAACCTGGTGATTATTGTGATTGCCGCACTGAACCTGATCATGGATTTCGATTTCATTGAAAAGGGTGCCCGGATGGCAGCTCCAAAGTATTTGGAGTGGTACGGTGCCTTCGGATTAATGGTAACACTCATCTGGCTCTATATTGAGTTTTTAAGATTACTTGCTAGATTTGCTGGAAGAGATTAAGTGGAAAAAGTCTGTTATGAGCGAGTTGGAGAAATATTTCAAACCTTTCAGGGAGCGCATCATAGGAAATGATGCCACTTTTGAATCGCCATTTGGAACCAAGCGGATCCTGTATGGCGATTGGATTGCCAGCGGAAGGTTGTACGAGCCCATCGAGAAGAAGCTGCAGTTACAATTCGGGCCATTTGTGGCAAATACCCATACAGAAACGACCCTGACCGGGACCCTGATGACAAAAGCGTATCACCGGTCCCATCAGCTGATCAAAGAACACGTGAATGCAGGTCCCAATGATGTGATCCTGACTGCCGGGTATGGGATGACCGACGTGATCAATAAGTTGATGCGAATTCTCAGCTTAAAAGGTTGTGGAGGAGGTGACGGTTATTGTGTGAAGGATAGCGACCGGCCGGTGGTATTTATTACCCATATGGAACACCACTCCAACCATACCTCCTGGTTCGAAACCATCGCCGATGTGATCATGATTGAACCCAATAAAGATCTGAGGGTGGATCTTAATGATCTGCGAGCTAAACTGGAACTGTACAAGGACCGGACGTTTAAGATCGGATCATTTACGGCTTGTTCCAATGTAACCGGAGTGAAGACTCCCTTTAACAAACTGGCCAAAATGATGCATGAGTACGGGGGATTGGTCTTCATAGATTTTGCAGCCAGTGCTCCCTATATGGAGATAAATATGCATCCGGAGGATCCCAGGGAGAAACTGGATGCCATTTTCTTCTCGCCCCATAAATTCCTGGGTGGCCCGGGATCGTCCGGTGTCCTGATCTTTGACAAGGCAATGTACACCTCAGAAGTGCCCGATAATCCCGGAGGAGGTACAGTTGACTGGACCAATCCGTGGGGTAAATACAAGTATGTGGATGACATAGAGGTGAGAGAAGATGGGGGTACACCTGGATTTCTTCAATCCATCAAAGCTGCCCTTGCCATGCAACTGAAAGATCAAATGGGTGTGGAAAACATTATGAAGCGGGAAAAGGAGCTGCTGGACATCGCAATGCCCGGGTTAAGGGGCATTGAAGGAATCCATATCCTGGCCAACAATGTGGACGACCGTCTGGGGGTGATCTCATTCTATCATCCTGAGATCCATTTCAACCTTTTTGTAAAGCTACTCAATGATCACTTTGGTATTCAGACCCGGGGTGGATGTGCCTGTGCAGGAACCTATGGACATTTCTTGCTGGCGGTCTCTTATGATCAATCCAGGGAAATTACCGAAAAGATCAATGATGGTGACCTTTCTGAGAAGCCAGGATGGGTTCGTTGGTCACTGCATCCTACCATGACCGATAAAGAGGTACATTTGGTTCTGCATGCTATTAAAGAAATAACCCTTCATCAAAAGGAGTGGGCTGAAGAATATGTGTATCTTTCAGCAAAGAATGAGTTTGTTCATCAATCCCAGATGGAAGTTCCGCTTGAAGATGATATGATGAGTGACTGGTTCTCACTTTAATTACACCGAACTCTTTTAATTATCCTGATGATGCACATCATATCTGTAGAGAATAGGAAGAGCGAAAGTAAATTCCTGGATTTTCCCAGAAAGTTGTACAGCAACGATCCCAACTATGTTGTTCCTTTTGACGGGGAGATCAGAAAGGCCTTCAACCGGAAAGTGAATCCATATTTTGATCATGGTGATGCGGTGAGATGGATTGTGGTCAATGAAAAGAACCAGACCATTGGGCGAATCGCGGCCTTTTATGACCGGGACAAAGATGAAGCTGAAACCGTAAAGAGCGGAGGGTGTGGTTTTTTTGAATCCATCGATGACCGCCAGTCGGCATTCTTACTGTTTGACACTGCAAAGGAGTGGCTCCGGGAAAATGGATACGATGCCATGACCGGACCCATCAATTTCGGAGAAAGTGACACCAACTGGGGATGCCTGATTCATGGGTTCGTCCCCCAGGGGATCGGAATGACCTATAACCTGGCCTATTACAGAGAACTTTTTGAGAGTTATGGTTTCAAGCTTTACTACAGGCAGTTCAGTTTTCATCTGGACCTGGACAAGCCTTTCCCCGAGAGGTTCTGGAAGATTGCAGAGTGGATCAACAACCGCGATGGTTACAGTTACAGGCACTTTGACTACAAACTCACGTCAAAGTTTGTGGATGATACTGTGGCCATCTATAACCTGGCCTGGGAATCACTGAAAGAGGATTATACCCCCATGGATCCAGCTTCGCTCTACGATGAACTGAGAAAGGTAAAGGCCATCATGGACCCGGAGTTGATCTGGTATGCATACAAAAACAATAAGCCCATTGCTTTCTTTATGTTGCTTCCGGATGCAAACCAGATTTTTCAGCACCTGAACGGAAAATTACACCTGATCAATAAACTAAGGTTCCTCAATTACAAACGCAAACATACCATTACAAGGGCACGGGGTGCTGCAGCCGGAGTTATTCCTAAATTCCAGAATTCGGGGGTAGAATCCGGAATCTTCTACCAGTTGAAGCAGGTAATGGATAGAAAACCGCACTACAAACAGATTGAGCTCTCCTGGGTTGGTGATTTCAATCCTAAAATGATCGCCCTGTATAAGGCCACAGGTGCAACCCATACCAAAACACACCATACTTACAGGTACCTGTTTGACCCGAATCAAACTTTCCAGCGCTTTATGGAAGATGCTGTGGATGAAAGCAAACTACCACCTGAAATATTTTGAAGTTCCAACAAACATTTTTATCTTTGCAGACCGTTTTGAAAAAAGCGTCGGAATTGAAAATATAAAGACGATGAACCGAAGCTGCATGTGGCAGATAAAATAAACAAAGAACACATGAAAAAAGATATACATCCAAAGAAGTACAGGCTTGTTGCTTTCAGGGACATGTCCAATGGATTTACATTCGTAACCAAGTCAACTGCCGCTTCCAAAGAGACTGTGAAACTGGAAGATGGTATTGAATATCCACTCCTTAAACTGGAAATTTCCAGCACCTCACATCCCTTTTATACAGGTAAGATGAAACTGGTGGATACTGCCGGACGTGTTGACAAATTTATGAGCCGTTATAAGACACACCTGGATAAGAAGAAAAAATAGAAGGAGACCGATCCTTTGTTAAAACCGTCTCATTTTTGGGACGGTTATTTTTTTGTTCAAAAACATCCCGGAGAGCATTGCAGCTTTTTTTTACTTTTAAAACAAAAAATGCAACTGATCCTTTTCGATGACCATTCCTGGGACAACCTGCTGCCCCTCACCTTCACTCGTCCCGTTTCCGGTTTAAGGGTGGGTATTCTCACCATTGCTGAAAAGTGGGAGAAAGATCTGGGAAGTGCCACATCCAACTTCACCCGTCGGCATCTCTCGGGAAAATTCCCCTGCCATACAGGTGAAAAAAACCTGTTCATCAATGGATCCCTCCTGCCAGATAAAGAGGTTATAAAAGCTATACTTACATTAAAAGAGGGGGAATCCCTGAAACTGGACGGAACTTTACTGGCTATGAGGACAGGACCATTTGAGGTTAAACAATTCGATGTGAATCAGTGGATTGGGAAGGGAAAAGCATACGCAGGAGAAGTTTCCCTGGTGGACTTCCCGTGGCAGATATTCAGCCTGAACGGGCAGGAGATCGAGGCGGATTTTGCAAGGATCACCCATGGAAGGGAGAGTGAGGCGCTCAGTGATACCGTACGTGTGGTGCAACCGGAAAAGGTATTTGTGGAGCCAGGATTTAAAGGGGAACATTTTACCCTGAATGCATCTTTGGGTCCCATTTACCTGGGAACGGACAGTGAGATCATGGAGGGAAGTGTTATCCGGGGACCCTTTTCATTGTGTGAAGGTTCTACGGTCAAATTATCTGCCAAAATATATGGGCCCACTACCATCGGTCCATTCACCAAGGCGGGCGGCGAGATTAAAAATTCAGTGATTCAGGCCAATTCAAGTAAGTCACATGATGGTTACCTGGGAAATTCTGTAATTGGTGAATGGTGCAACCTGGGGGCCGATACCAACAACTCCAATTTAAAAAACAACTACACAGAGGTAGCTATCTGGAACTATCCGAAAAAACAGTTGATAAAAACGGGTCATCAGTTTTGCGGCCTGATTATGGGGGATCACTCCAAATGCGGGATCAACACCATGTTCAATACCGGAACTGTAGTGGGTGTGTCGGCCAATATATTTGGATGTGGATTTCCTGAGAAATTTATCCCTTCCTTCAGCTGGGGAGGAGCCACCGGATTCACAACGTATAAATTGGATAAGGCACTAACAACAGCTGCATTGGTTATGAAGCGCAAGGAAGAGCAGCTTCCGGAAGATGACAGGGCTATCCTTGAATATGTTTACCGCTATTCTGAAGAGTTCAGGAGGTGAGTGAGTGGCCTCCTACTTGATCAGCAAATCGTCGAAATCCTCAACCAATTTTATATCTCTTTGCCAGTCATACAGGGTAAGTCCCCTCAGGTCATAATAATAGTCCCAGAAGTTCCTCAATGCCTGCACGTACCCCCTTCGGGCCACATCTTTCTCTTCAAGTGCATCCTTCAATTGTAGCACATCGATCTTTCCAATCAGGAAACGTTGCTTGGTCACTTCATAACTCTTGTCTGCGATGGTATCAGCTTTTGAGGCAATGACTACCTGGTCATCCTGCAGGTTGAACTGCATCACCTGGAGGAATATATTTTCATTGAAATCAATCTGGGACTGTTGCACGTTTGTCCTGACCACCTCCTGAGATGACTGGGCCATGCGGTACTGACCGCGGCCCAATCCCCAGTCGAGGATGGGTACCTGTACACCCACTTCAACACGTTGTTGATTCAGCGGATCCTGATACGCAGAAGGTAGATCATTTGCCACCTGGCTCAGCCCAAATTGCGCAAACAGGTCAGCACGTATCCCCTTTTGCGACCTGGCCTGCGCCACCTGACGCTCTGCTTCCAGCAATTGTCGTTCCATGTTCAGGATCTCGGGATTGTTGGCTTTGGCCTCGGAGAGTGTGCGGGTATATTCCATTTCAATGATGGGCACCTCCCTGGGAAGGACCAATTCGAGGCTCACCCGTTCATTAAATCCCAGAAAAGACCTGAGTCGGGATTTGCGCAGCTCCAGGTCAATGGTGGCTTCATTCATGTCTGTACCTGAATTCAGAAAACTCAGTTCCATTTGAAGCAATTCATTTTCCGCAATGGTGCCCAGCTGGTAACGTCCCTTGGCAATCTGGTAAAGTGTATCGTTATTGGCAAAGTTCTTCATCGCGATCTCCAGGTTGATCTGGGCAAGTGTCAGGTCGAAAAAATAACCCACAGCACGCTGGCTTACCCGTTCCATGGCATTGATATAATCCAGCTTTGCCTCTTCATATTTCAAGGGTTCAATCTTTCGGTCCCACTTCAATGAATTATATCCATTGATGGGCTGGAAAAAACCTATGGTCACCGGGTAGGTCAGATAGGTAGTCGGCGGCTCTTCCCCGAAGTTATCGTTTCTCTGAAGTTGGGAAGTGACAAACACCCGTCCGCCGGTAAGTCCGATATTCTGGCTCATCTGCAAATCCAGGGAAGTTTGCATGTTGGATGTGGTAACGAATTTTTCAGACCCGTCTGGTTGGGTCACACTCTCCATTGAATTATTCAGGGAAGGTACGGTAGCTTCCAGGGTAAGTCCCGGCCTGAACCTTGCCAGGTGGGTCCTGTATTCCCAGTAACTGCTTCGAACCTGGTGCCTCGACATGAGTGCCATAAGTGATTGCTCCCTGGCAAGCTCAATTACCTCGGGAAGTGTGAGCACTTTTATCTCCGGTTCAGTCGTTGACTGAGCGGATATTTGTAAACTGACTGTCAGTAAAATAAAAAGAGATGCGATGCGATACATGTTATTCATACCTTAATGATTCGATGGGATCCTTTTCGGAAGCCCGTTTGGCAGGAGAGTATCCGAAGATAACTCCAATCGACGCTGAAACTACAAATGCAATAATGACACTGATGGGTGTAACCATTGTGAGGATATCGGCAAACCGGGTAATTAACCAGGAAGAGACTATTCCGATAATCACACCAAGCACCCCTCCTATGACACTGATAAGGACCGCTTCGGCCAGGAACTGGACCACAATGTCTTTTTTCTGTGCTCCGATGGCCAACCTTGTTCCAATCTCCTTAATACGTTCCATCACTGAAGCAAACATGATGTTCATGATCCCGATCCCCCCCACCAGCAATGATATGCTGGCAATGGCACCGAGCACAATGTTAAAAATATCCTTGGTACGCTGCTCCTGTTTCAACAGCAACTCGGGCACTGTGATCTCAAAATCCTTCACCTCCTCATGACGCCGCATCATTAACCTGGCCAACATTTCAGTGGAAGGTGATAACTCTTCCGAATCGTTCACCTGTACGATGATACGGTCAAGCTGGTGGTAGTTGGAAGCAGTGTTCTGGCCCGGGTTGAAGCTCATGGAGAAACCCATACCCCTGATGCTAACTCCTTCACTCCCCTTGATGCGGGAAGCCACAAGCGCCCTGTTCTGGTACCTCATCAGCATGGTTTTTACAGGAACATAGATGTTATCATTCATCACACTGACCCCGATATTCTCAAACCGGGTCAGGCTCACATCACTCTTCTCAAGAACCCCAACCACCTTTAACCATACCTTGTCAAATTTGATATACTTCCCAATGGGATTCTCCTTGCTGAAAAACTTGTTCTTGATATTGGCCCCGATCACGCATACGGGGATGCCATTCTCCTCCTGATAATCATTGAAAAACACTCCCTCCTGGAGCGGAAGATTAAAGATTGTGAAGTATTCGGTGGATATACCAAGAAGCTTGGCTGTGGCCCGTTTCCCTCCCTGGATCACATAACTGCTTAAGGTGATCTCGGGTGAGGCCATGTTTACTGTGGGAAGCACCTCTTCAATGGCCTCCAGGTCTTCCAGGGTGAGTCCCGGGGAGAATTTCCTGGCCTGTTTTTCCCCACCTTCTTCCGAACCATCGCCAGTGGCAGACTCTACAATGGGGGTGATCATGATGTTATTGACCCCCACCATTTTGATCTGTTCGAGGATCTCCTGTTGTGCACCCCGACCAATGGCCAGCATGGTGATTACTGCCGCCACTCCGAATATAATCCCCAGCGCTGTTAGAATACTCCTCATCTGGTTTGCCATGATCGATTCGATGGCAATAACGATGTCATGTAAATACCTTCCCATGATCCTATCCCTCTGTTCTTACCTGTCCACCTGATGGTCTGCCCTGGGCTCCTCCCTGGAAATTACGAGGTCTCTGCTGGTGCTGCTTCATTATCTCCTGCTGCTCTTCACGCAGCCTTTGCTCCTCGGCTTTTCTTTTCTCAATTTCTTTTATGAGGGCAAGTCCGGTATACTTAAACGATTCGGGATCTACGGGAAATGACAGGTAGAGCCTTTGACCCCTCTTCAACCCCATCTCCACGATGATGTTGTTCTCATTGGATTCTCCCAGTACAACAATCTGTTTCTTTCCGGTCCGCGTGTAAACAAAAGTGAGGCTGTCATTGGCATAAACTGCCTCCAGGGGTACGAACAGGACACTATCGAGTACCTTGGTGATCACCTCATTGCTGGTGGTCATGGAGGGTCTTAATATTGAATCGTACTCATTGAGAGCAATGCGTACTTCAAATACCTTGGCATCGGTATTGGGAAGTTGCTGACCAATATTGGCTACTTCGATGACCTCTCCCGTAAATCGTTTTTCGGGGAAAGCATCAACCCCGATCTTAACCTGCTGTCCCGTATTAAGCTTGCTGATGTCGATCTCATTCACATAGGTCATTGAGATCATGGCGGATAGATCGGGCAGGGTGGCCACTGCCAGATCCCAGGTGTTAATTTCGGTACCAGCCGTCCGTTTTTGCCCGTTCCAATCCTTTTTGTAAATCACCATTCCGGAGGCAGGGGCCATAATGTCAAATTCCTCCATCACAGCCTCCATCTCATTTTTTCTCCTTCGGTCCTTGGCCAGAGAGATTTCTGCTTCACGCATCTCAGCTGCTGCCTGTTGTACCTTGAGACTGTAGTTCTTTTCTGCCTGTTCATGGGCCCGGGTGGCTTTCTCCAATGAAATTTCGGCCTGCCGGATGGTGGCCGGAGGCTCATACTGGGATTGTTCCAGTGTGATCTCTGCCTCCTCCATGGCAAAACTAAGATTGATCAGGTCATCTCTCAACTGCCTCAATTGCATGGTGGTATCCAGCTTGGTACGCATATACTCTGATTCCTCTTGTTCCAGGTTAACCAGGATATCCTTCAAAGAATTATCCGCTTCTGACCGGTCCAGTGTGGCTACCCAGTCGCCCGAATCCACAACTGTTCCCTCGGGAATCAGGTTCTGGATCTTCACCCTGTGAATCCGTAAATTCCGGCTGCGGAGCGATG
>JAUVKN010000190.1 GCA_030596245.1 Bacteroidia bacterium
CAAGGTCAATTTTTCTGAGTATAACAGACGATGCAGCAGAGCTGGATGGTGAAATATATTCCATTGAACGAACATCGGATGATGAGGACCGGATAACCTTTCTTACCAGCTTTCCACTTGAAAGTCAGATTACTGTCTCAGGAATGACCTATCTAAAATCGAATGAAACACTCATTTTAGAGATCGGTAGTCTGGGGAAAAAAATTATACTGGAGCGATTCGATCAGATGATAGAAAGAAAGGCCAACGAATATGCAGAAATGGACCTCAGTGCAGATATTTCACATCTTTCAGACAATCAGAGAGAACTATTGGGATTGCTGTTCCAGGTGGCCGACATTATGGAGGAAATATACTGGGCCCAGGTATTTCCGGACAAAGAGGCCGCATTTAGTGCCATGGTCAATGAGGATGTGATCAGGTTCTTCAACATCAACTACGGTCCATGGGAACGGCTCAATGGAAACCTCCCCTATTTATCGGGTTACGGTACAAAGCCAGCCGGTTCGGGTTATTACCCTGCGGATATGACAAGTGAGGAGTTTGAAATGATTGCTGATCCTGCAAAAACAAGTCTCTATACGATGGTCACAAGAAATCAGGAGGGGAGCCTTGAGGTTGTTCCCTACCATGTGGCATTTGCCAGTCAAGTGGAGAAAGCTGCCGGACTTCTGAATAGAGCTGCAGAGCTGGCCGAGGATGAGGGATTCAGAAATTACCTCCATCTTAGAGCAGAAGCCCTTCTGACGGATGACTACTATGCCTCGGATATGGCATGGATGGAGATGAAAGAGAATGATATCGACTTTGTGGTGGGTCCCATTGAGAATTATGAAGATGCTTTGTACAACTATAAGGCTGCCCATGAATCGTTTATACTCCTCAAAGATAAAGCATGGAGTGAAAAACTCAGTTACATCAATTCGGTGCTTCCCGACATGCAACGCAACCTGCCGGTTCCTGATGCCTACAAGCAAGAGATACCTGGCAGTGAATCGGACCTGGGAGCATATGATGTGGTATATTATGCCGGAGATTGTAATGCCGGCAGCAAAACCATCGCCATCAATCTACCTAATGACGAACGGGTTCAGAGTGCCAAAGGATCCAGAAAGCTGCAACTAAAAAATGCCATCAGGTATAAATTCGAAGAGATCCTGGTACCCATCAGCAATGTTTTAATTGCAGAGGAGCAACGGGAACATGTAACTTTCGATGCATTCTTTGAAAATATCATGTACCATGAGGTGGCCCACGGTCTTGGAATTAACCAGACCATCAATGGAAAAGGGACAGTTCGTTCCGCATTGAAGGAGCAATACAGTGCCCTTGAAGAGGGCAAAGCAGATATTCTGTCCCTTTACCTAATCACCCAGATGCATGAACAGGGAATGCTCGGGGAGCGAGAGCTGATGGATAATTATGTAACATTTATGGCAAGCATCTTCAGAAGCATCCGGTTTGGTGTAGCCAGCTCACACGGCAAAGCCAACATGATCAGGTTTTACTACTTCCAGGAGTTAGGTGCATTTACCAAGGATCTGGGGACTGGTACTTACCAGATTAATTTTGAAAAGATGAAGAATGCCATGAACGAGCTGGCCGTATTAATCCTTATCACTCAGGGGAATGGTGAATATGAGCTTGCCAAAAAGCTGGTTTCGGAAAAGGGTTTTATCAGGGAAGAGTTGCAGGCTGACCTGGACAGGCTTAAGGAGCTGAGTATCCCTGTGGACATTATATTTAATCAGGGACCTGAACTTCTCGGATTGTAATTTGTTAATTGATATTATGAACTTCTAAAAAGCATTATTATGGCAGTATTGGTTGGAAAAAAAGCACCATCATTCAGCGCTCCGGCAGTGGTTAATGGTGGTGAATTTATCGAGAATTATTCCCTCGATCAGTTTATAGGTAAGAAATATGTGATCTTCTTTTTCTATCCTGCAGATTTTACATTCGTATGCCCCACCGAAATCATAGCATTCCAGGAGAAGATCGAGGAGTTTGAAAAGAGAGATGTGATGGTTGTCGGTTGTTCTGTGGACTCAAAACATTCGCACTGGAAATGGCTGCAGACCGAGCTGAAGGACGGAGGTATCAAAGGTGTGAAATATCCACTGGTGGCAGACCCTGCAATGACCATTGCTGAGAACTATGATGTTCTGGCCGGGACCTGGGATTATACCGAAGAAGGAGAAGCAACATATGTCGGAATACCAGAGGCCTATCGTGGATTGTTCCTGATAGACAAGGAGGGTTGTGTCCGCCATCAAATTGTGAATGACATGCCATTGGGACGTAGTGTTGAGGAGGTCATTAGACTCATTGATGCACTTCAGTACAGCGAAGAGCACGGAGAAGTTTGTCCTGCCAACTGGCAAAAAGGTGACAGGGCCTTAAAAGAAAACGCTGACTCTATAGCCTCGTATCTTGGTGATAAATAGTGGAACCTGATTTTACCGCCAAGTGGTTAATTCTTCGAATAAATCCCAGTTGGCTTATAAAACATCACTCAAGAAAAGTGTTCAATTAGGACACTTTCTTTTTTTGTAACTTGCCCTAATGCTGAAAGTGTTTAAGGCATATCTAGAGGAAAAACAACTGTGTAAATTTGGTGATCGTATCCTGCTGGCTGTCAGTGGCGGGATCGACTCGGTGGTAATGGCTCATCTGTTCAGGGAAGCGGATTATTCCTGTGCCATTGCCCATTGCAATTTTCAGTTGAGAGGCGAAGATTCGGAATCGGATGAGGTCTTTGTCAGGTCACTGGGAGCCTTACTGGAAATGCCCGTTTATGTGAAACGATTCGATGTGGAGGAGACCACCCGGGAAAAGGGAATCTCGGTCCAGATGGCTGCAAGGGAGCTCAGGTACACCTGGTTTGAAGAGTTGCTACAGGAGTATTCGTTTGATCTGGTAGCCACCGCACATAATGCAAACGATTCGGTGGAGACATTTTTTCTGAACCTATCCCGTGGTACTGGCATCAGGGGACTTACAGGAATTCCCCCCGTCAATGGAAAAATCATCAGACCCCTTCTCTTCACCACAAGAGCGATGATCATCTCATACTGTAACCAGCACCATCTGGAATTCCGGGTGGACGCCAGCAACCAGGAGACAAAATACCAGAGAAACAAGATCAGGCATGATGTGATCCCGGTCATGGAACAGGTCAATCCCGGATTCATTGAGACGATGTCCATGAACATGGATCGCCTCGGTGAGGTACATGTAATATATAGACGCTCGGTGGATCTGACCCGCAGGGACCTGTTTGAGGAGGAAGCAGGCCGCATCACCATTGATATTGCCCAACTAAAAAGACTCAATCCCCGGAGTACCTGGCTCTTTGAGCTCTTCTCTCCTTACGGATTTACCAGGTCACAATGCCAGGGGATAGAAAATATCATGGATGCAGAACCGGGTAGACAATCAATTTCAACCACACATCAGCTTTTCAAGGATCGTGACCGGCTAATACTCATTGAATCAACCAGCAAAGCATTCGACCGGTATTACCTGGACAGACCGGAAAACCACTCTTCCCTCCCATTTCCCATGGATGTGGAACTGTTTTCCAGAAGCGAACTAGATGAGATTCCCAACGACAGGAACATCGCCTGTCTTGATTGTGATGAGATACAATTCCCGCTCACCATCAGACATTGGTTGCACGGTGATTATTTCTACCCACTGGGCATGAATCAAATCAAAAAGTTGAGTGATTTTTTCGTGGATAACAAAATCCCTGTTCCGGAGAAGGAACGCACTTGGATCCTGGCTTCTGGAAAAAAAATTGTGTGGATCATGGGACACCGGATCGATCACCGGTTCAGGATCACGGAGACAACTACAAATGTACTGCTCTTAAGATTTCAGTCCGATGTTGCTACGTAACTTCTGAAAAAACTCCTTTAACTGTTCCTTATCGCGTGACCGGATCATCCCGATCAGCGATTCCAATTGCTCATTAATCCTTTCAACCTGAGCAAGGCTATGGGGGCTCAGCAGAATCTCTGCCAAAAGGTAATCATCCTCAGAAAGGAGTCCTTCAGCAATGCTCAAATGTTTTTTGAAATTGGTACCCGGGGCTTCCTGTTCCTTCATGCATGCTGCAAAAACCATGGTGGAGGAGAAAGGAATTGAGAGCGAATATGCAATAGTCTCATCGTGCTCCTGGAAAGAATAATCGTGGGTCTTAATATTTAAACCACTGTAGAACTCCCTGAAGAATTCTTTCCCCTCCTCATCCGATTCAGTAATGATGATGGCATTCTCATTACTCAGGTCCTTCATGTTTCCGAAGGTGGGACCAAACATGGGGTGGGTCGACACAAACCGTCTGCCCAGTTTCTGGTAGTAATCGGCCAATCCGCTTTTCACCGAAGTAATATCGGCGATGATGCACTTCTCAGGTAGGTAGGAGATGATCTCATTGAAGAGTGTAAGGGTCTTATCGAGGCTCACTGCATTGATAAGAATATCCGGTGAAAAATCCATAATCTCCTCATAGTAGAGGAATTTTCTGGAATTGAAGAAATACTTCAGCTTGCTCCTGTCCACATCATATACTCCTACTTCATAATCCAGGCAGAGGGACTCCACCAGCCATGAGCCCATGTTACCGGCTCCTATAATTGCAATACGCATGTTACTCTATTCTGTTTTAGGTTTATGAATTCTTTTGATCTGCTGCGACTGAAGCATAAAATCGGTCATCACAATGGCAGCCGCTGCCTCCACCACAACCGGAACACGCAATGCTATGCAGGTATCGTGTCGGCCTTCAATGGAAAGGTTCTCCATTTTACCCGACTTCATGTTCATGGTGTGTTGTGTCTTGTGGGTGCTGGAGGTGGGTTTCACAGCAACCCTGAACAGTATCTCATTCCCATTGGTGATCCCCCCGTTGATTCCTCCTGCATAATTGGTTTCCGTAGTTCCATCGGTGGCCACAAAGTTATCGTTATGCTCACTACCTTTCATTTTTGCAGCCTGAAAGCCCGATCCAAATTCAATTCCCTTAATGGCCGGAATAGAGAAGACCATGTGACTCATTGCGGCTTCTACAGAATCAAAAAATGGTTCTCCCAATGCAACGGGTACCTCTCTGATCCTACATTCGACGATCCCGCCAATTGAGTCCTGTTGCTCCACAGCCCGGTCAATGGCCGCCTCAACATCACTGCTCCCACCAACTTCCAGAATGGTTCCTTTTACCTGCATGGGAAGGATGATCTTTTTAGCGATCACTCCTGCAGCCACAAGACCCAAGGTCAGCCGTCCTGAAAAATGTCCCCCTCCCCGATAATCCTGGAATCCTCCAAACTTCTGATTGGCTGTAAAATCGGCATGTCCGGGCCGGGGAGTATGCTGAAGTTTTCTATAATCACCGGAGCGAGTATTGCTGTTTTCAAACATGATCATGATGGGAGCTCCGGTGGTGTGCTCATTAAAAACCCCACTCATAATGCGCGGAATATCTGCTTCCCGCCTGGGAGTAGTTCCCTTTGCCCCACTTTTTCTCCTGGAAAAGTCAGCACTGAAATCGGAATGATTCAGGGGAATTCCCGCTGGACATCCATCAATAACAATACCTACAGATTCACCATGAGATTCCCCAAAAATACTGATTCTGAATAATTTACCGAACGAGTTCATGATTCATTAATCACTTTATAAAATTCATTCAACTGGCTTAAACTTAACTGTCCTGGTGCAGTCTCTCCTCCTTCACCCAATGAAGCAAAAGTAAATTCGGCACCCAGATAGGGAGCCATGATCCTGGTGATGCGCCCCATACTTCCCATACCAAGCACCACCTTTCGGCCAGGCTTATCGTAAAGGGATATGAGATTTCGTGTATCTTCCAGAGTATTGACCATGGTAGCAATTTTGGCGATGGACCCTCCCCTCTCAAAACACCTTTTTATCAATTGGTCCAATGCTTCCCGGTCGGGCGTTTGCTCAAAATTATGATAGGATACAATGATGCCGGCTCCACATTTCTGTGCGTGAGCGACTAATTCTACCGCAGATTCCTCAGTGGATTCAATTTCAATGTCGATGAATGACACCCCCAGGTCCAAAGAGGTTTTTAGTACTGCAACCCTCTCTTCTTCAATATATTTACCTGGCCGGCATGTGGCAATGGTCTTCACATCCCGGGATATTTGGTCAAAGATCGTGTGGGGATCCTCTTTGATGAGATCCAGCCTTAACTCGATCAATTCAACGTCCGACAAAAGGGCGCTGGTGATTTGTGTCATATGCGCTATGCTAACACAGATCATGGAGGATTTTCTTTAGTTCTGACAGGGGTATACTCTTAACAACGGCATTACCAAGCCCTTCCAACAATATAAAATGGATGCTTTCGCCGCTCTTTTTCTTATCCTTCCGGATATTCTGGAAGATTACTGCAGGATCCAGTTCCATATGTGCAGGCAATCCGGCAGCAGATACCAGATCGCTGATCAAATCAACATCTGAACCAGATATCAGGTCCATTGTTTGTGAAAGCTTTGCTGCCATAACCATTCCTATGGCTACTGCTTCTCCATGCAACACCTTTTTTTCCCGTTCAATGGCATGGCCAATGGTATGTCCAAAGTTCAGGATCTTTCTGAGATCTGACTCCTTCTCATCTTTCCGGACTACATCTACCTTTATGGTTGCAGATGTGGTCACCACCTTTTCCAGCACACCGATATCAAGTTCCAGCAAACCAGACATGTGGTCTTTCAGGTATTGAAGGAACCCAACGTCCCGGATGGCCCCGTACTTAATGATCTCTGCAATCCCCGAAACATATTCTTTGCGGGCCAGGCTTTTCAAAAGAGAAAGGTCACACCAGACAAAAGAGGGCTGGCGTATGGTTCCGATCATGTTCTTGTAACCATCCAGATTCACGCCATTCTTTCCACCAATGCTGGCATCTACCTGCCCCAGCAGTGTGGTACTGATGAACCCAAATCGAACCTCCCTGAGATACGTAGAAGCCACAAATCCGGCCACATCGGTGGTCAGTCCCCCTCCTACGCCTACCAGCAGCGATGATCTGTCAACCTCCAGCTTAACCAGTTCCCTGTAGATATACTCAACGGTTTGTAAGGTCTTATTACCCTCTCCGGATGGTACCTCAATACAAGGGTACTGGCTAAACAGGTCATTGTGCCGGGAGAGTACATTTTCATCCACCAGGAGTATGGGTGAAGGATCCAGTCCTGGAAGCCTGACTGAAAGTAGTTCACCAACATCAATATCAGTATCTCCAGTCGGGGTGGTTAATTTGATCTGGTGCATTGGTCCTATTCTTTGTTCATCACACTGGTCTGATGGTTGATAGACTCCTGGTGAATTGATCGGAACAATTTAATAATAAATTCTTCACTGAGCCCCTTCCTGGTGCCCAACGCCAGCCGGTTCTTCAACATATCGTCCCAGCGCTTGGTCTGCAAGATGGTAATGTTGTTCTCTTTTTTATAGTCCCCAATATTTTCAGATACCATCATCCTCTCCTCCAAAAGGTTGATGATCTTGTCATCCACCTTATCGATCTGATCCCTCAATACAGCAAGGGTCAGCATCAACTCTTCCTTTACTTCCGGATCTCTGAGTATCAAACGGTCCAGGATATTCTTGAGTCCTTCAGGAGTTACCTGCTGATTGGCATCGCTCAATGCCTTATCGGGATTGCAATGGGTCTCAATGATCAATCCGTCGAAATTCAGGTCCATGGCTTTCTGGGAAATGTCAAAGAGGAATTCCCTGTTTCCGCAGATATGGCTTGGGTCGGTAATGATTGGCATGTTTGGGATTCTCCTTCGCAATTCAATGGGGACCTGCCACTGAGGAACGTTCCGGTACAGGGTTTTATCGTAACTGGAGAAACCACGGTGTATGGCTGCCATTCGCTTGATCCCTGCATTGTTGATCCGTTCAATGGCTCCAATCCAGAGGTCCGCATCGGGATTAATGGGATTCTTAATCATTACCGGGATGTTGACACCGCGTAAACTATCAGCGATATCCTGTACTGCAAATGGATTGGCCGAGGTTCGGGCTCCGATCCATATGATATCAACCCCATATTTCAGTGCTTCATACACATGCTTCACGTT
>JAUVKN010000230.1 GCA_030596245.1 Bacteroidia bacterium
GAGTAGATTAAAATAATCGAATTTCTCTTTGGGTAAAACAAGCTGGTTCAGTTCTATGTATTGATCGTTATTGAATGATATTATTCTGTTCTTGGTAAAAAGTACTAAGATCTATTTTCTTTCACTTCTCCACATGAATATTAATTGATCCCATAAAAGACAAAACCCAACCGGAAAACCGATCGGGTGGATTTTGCTGTGGGAACTACTGGACTACTCAAACTTTGGTGCTCGCTAACGCTCGGATTACTCAACTGCTAAGGCGGTTTCGTGATCCAGGGGGGGGGAGAACTACAACAAAACAGAAGCCTGTTTTTCGCTAACGCTCAAAACAATATTGTATTTCCATCGCATCCTTACATGAACAAGTTCATGACGGATTCTCTGAAAACACAAAGCCCGATCACTACGTGACCGGGCTTCTGTTTTGTTGTGTGGGAACTACTGGAGTCGAACCAGTGACCCCCTGCTTGTAAGGCAGGTGCTCTGAACCAGCTGAGCTAAGCTCCCAATTGCGGCTGCAAATATAGATGATCTCTTTGAAATCACAAAGAAGAAGTGGTTTTTTTGTATATTTCAATCTCCTAAAACTAAAATCAGGTAATATGCCCAGTGTCAGATTGACTTCCAGGAGGATACGACTTTCAACTGCCGTGTTCCTGATGGTTTTCCTTGTCTCCGGGTGCATCGATAAAAAGGAGGAAACGGATGAGGAACCCCAGGTAAATGTTGTGATCGACTCCACCTACCATGCAATGAATCCCATGGACCTGGAATTTGATTCGCTGGAACTGGTTATGATCGATTCCGGCATGGCCGATCTTATGGTTGCCTACAGGGAGATCAGGGCCTACACGCTTCCCAATACCACACCTTCGGCCCTGCAGTTTAATCCCCTGCCCTACGGATTTCGGTTACCCGAATCTACTCCAAAGATTCAGTGGGAGATTCCCAAAGACATCTCAAAGCCCACCTGGGAGGCCGAACTGGCCTTTATGTCCATTCCAGAGCTGGCCTCCCTGATTCGTGCCGGAGAGATCTCATGCCTGGCACTGACCGAGTTTTACCTGAATCGGTTGAAGAAGCATGACCCACAGCTTCACTGTGTGGTATCGCTTACCGAGGAGTATGCCATTGAGCAGGCCAGGAAAATGGATGGTGAGCTGGCCTCTGGAAATGACAGGGGTATCCTGCATGGCATCCCTTATGGGGCCAAGGATCTCTTCTCATTTCCCGGGTACCCCACAACCTGGGGAGCCGGGGCCTTCAGGGAGCAGATAATCGATGAAACAGCCGGAATCATTACCAAATTGGAAGATGCCGGTGCCATCCTGGTGGCCAAGACCACCATGGGAGCCCTGGCCATGGGTGATGTGTGGTTTGCCGACACCACCAGGAATCCATGGAACCTGGAGCAGGGATCCAGTGGCTCATCAGCGGGATCGGCATCTGCTACTGCCGCCGGATTGCTCCCCTTTGCCATTGGTACCGAGACCTGGGGTTCTATTGTCTCCCCATCCACCCGTTGCGGCACGACTGGACTTCGGCCCACATATGGGAGGGTCACCCGCTCAGGTGCCATGGCCCTCAGCTGGAGCATGGACAAGGTAGGTCCCATCTGCAGAAGCGCAGCTGAGTGTGCCATCGTTTTTGATGCCATCCGGGGATTGGATCCAGATGACAAAACCCTGATTGATGCAGGTTTTTCCTTTCCCGGAAATATTGATCTTTCTGAGATGCGGATCGGCTATATTAAAACCGCTTTTGATAAGGATTACAAAGAGTCAGACTTTGATAATAAGACACTTCAGGCACTAAGGAGACTGGGGGCTGAATTGGTTCCGGTGGAACTGGATAGTGATGAGCTCCCCATCTTTGCCATGTCGATCATCCTGGAAGCAGAAGCAGCAGCAGCTTTTGATGAGCTAACGCGCTCCAACCGCGATACCCTGCTGATACGGCAACATCGCTTTGCCTGGCCAAATTTATTCAGAACAGCCAGGTACATTACTGCTGTTGAGTACATTCAGGCCAACCGCATCAGACACGATCTGATTGAGGATTATCATAAGAAGATGCAGGATTTCGATGTGGTGATAACTCCCTCTTTTCAGGGAAGCGATCAATTGCTGGCCAGCAATCTGACCGGACATCCGGTGGTGGTGGTCCCAAATGGCTTCAAAGAAAATGGTTCTCCCACCAGCATCAGTTTCCTGGGAAACCTGTTTGATGAAGGAACCATTCTTGCTGTGGCTGCAGCCTATCAGGAGGCTACAGGATTCCATAAAAAACATCCGGAATTATTCTATAGGCTGGATTAGCCAGATTTGTTACCAATCAGGGAATCCACACTCTGTTTTCCCGATCCGTATACCACAAGAGCGAATAGCATCAGGAAGTAGTAAAGCGGAATTTCAAATCCATTGTCGCCTGCAGCAAATCCATTGGATATATGCACCGTAAATGTGGCTATGACCATAATAAACATCATGGGCAAGGCAATCACACGGGTACCCAGACCAAGGGTAATCAGTATAACACCGAGCACTTCCGTTACCATGGCAAGAAATGCGCTCACACCGGGTAATGGATAATTCATACTACCGAACCATTCGGCAATACCACTCAGGTTTTGAATCTTCATCATGGCTGGCTCATAAAATCCATAAGCCAGGATCAATCGGAACAGCAGCAGCGGAATGTCACGCAGCTTTCCTGTTCCTTCTACAAATTTGTTGTACAAGGTTTTCATTTTCAGTATGTTATTTGATTAATTTTTTAAGAATCCGAGGATCAGTTTCTTTTTCATCAGATCCCCGATAAATTTCTCCAGCGCATCATCAAGGTACTTCCCGCTTTCTATTCCGGATACACTGGCAATATCTCCTTTCAGTTCGTTCAGGGGCACCCCGTCTTCCACCAGACGGGTAAAAATATAAGTATTCAATACGGAGAGGTTCAGGAATTGTACATAACCTGTTTCCGGTGATCTGAAGATGAGCACAAAATAGTCACCTTTAAGATCCGTAGCCTCCTTAACAGCATGCAGATGGACCGGGTATTCAAGTCTGATAATCTCATATTCGGGATTGATAGCCAGCCGGTCATTAAAGATATTCCCATGCTTCCTAAAATCGGGATAAGGCCTGTCAGGCATGGTATGTACCTCTATTTCGAGCCACTCAAAATAGAGCAGATCTTCCAGGTAAGGTTTCCGGATCCTTGAACCTGTTTCCTGACTCGCGTGGTACCGGTAGAACTCAAATGGCAATTTCCAGATCTGGGGTGTCTGCGGAATTCCACTGGAGAAAAAATCCTGCACCAGCAGATCCCAATGTTCTTCTCCCAGGGCAGCAAGGGTAATGGGATATGCCGAATCCATGGTATCCCTTACCACATTGTAAACCAGGCGTCTGTAATGATGTACCCGTCCCGGGGTCACTCCCGGAATTTCGGTATCCTCTCCGGTCCGGCAATATTCGCCGAGCAGGTCCTGGATTCTTGCTGTATCTTCATGCAGTTTCATATGATATCTCTTTATTTAGTGGTCACATGAACCCCGGAGGGCTCAGCGGAGCTAACCCCGGAGGGCTCAGCGGAGCTAATCTTCCCAGTGGAAGATTCATAGCTCACCTTCCAATGTTTCTTTATAATGCTTTTCAGATGGGCCAGCTCAGACTGTAACTGATCAAGCTCATCGAAATTGTAATCCCTCTCCAGCAATACAGGCACAGGGTCCATCCTCTGAATGGTCCATTCAAACAGATCATACACAGGATCGATGATGGGCTGACCATGGGTGTCAATGATCAAATCGGGCTCCACCTGCTCATGTCCGGCCATGTGGATATACTCCACCTTGTCAAGCGGAAGTTTACCGATATACTCTTTTGCATCATACTTGTGATTAAATGCATTGACATATACGTTGTTCACATCCAACAGCAGTTTGCAATCGGCTCTCTCCACAATCTCACTAATAAATTCAATTTCTGTCATCTCAGCCGCCACAGGAGTATAGTAGGAGACATTTTCAATGGCCAGGGGCCTCTCCAGAGTTTCCTGAACGCGTTTGATCCGGTCCACCACATGGTCTACCGCATCCCTCCTGAAAGGGATGGGTAGCAGATCATAGAGGTGTGCATTCTGACTTTTGGTATAGCTCAGGTGTTCTGAAAAGATCCTGACATTGTTTTCATCCAGAAAAGATTTCAAATCCCTGATGAAATTCCAGTCCAGCTCCTCAGCACTCCCAATTGAAAGGGACAAACCGTGACAGGTTATCGGGTATTTTTCAACCGCTGCTTTCCTGATCCGGTTCCACTGTCCACCGATTCCCATCCAGTTTTCCGGAACAATCTCCAGAAAATCCGGTGAAAGCTCTTTGCTTTTAAGGATCACATCTGCGATATCCCGCCTTAATCCTATGCCTACCTTGCCTTCCATTGTGTTTGTTTCTGTTTGATTGGGTTTGATTATGTTTGATTATGTTTGATTATGTTTGATATTTCAAACCTAAAGGAATTCCAAACGCCACTGAAATTAGTTACACTGAGCTCGCAAGCTCGGTTCTTTACTTCGTAAATATTTATAGGTGGCTTATTGTAAATCCCTAAGGTTTGAATATGCCGAATTTAGGAAGAAGAGCCCCGCTTCTTTAGCGGGACCCTTGTCCAGATCAGATCAACCACATTTACCTTCACCACAATTGGCTTCCTTTGACTTACTCTCTGATCTGGTGTGCTTTTAACGGTAATATTGAATTATCCGCATTTGCCTTCACCACACTTGGCTTCTTTACTTTTGGTTTCTGACTTGGCATCTGCTGTTTTGGCGTCAGCTTTTTTGTCTTCACCACATTTACCTTCACCACATTTTCCTTCACCACACTTTGCTTCCGCGGATTTCGCTTCTGCAGTTTTCCCTTTTTTGGCTGTAGCACTCTTTTTTCCATCAGCCTTTTTTCCATCAGCCTTTTTGTCTTCACCACATTTTCCTTCACCACACTTGAGTTCACCGAACTTATATGCTATGGCTTCAGCAGCTTTTGCCTGATTTGCATTCACGTCAATCAGGTGACTGCGTACCTGAGCGCCTGAACCAAGATCATTGTAAGCCAGCAAGCTTCCTCCTAAAGAAGGGGCTGCAGCTAAAGAAGTGGTCAACAATGCACCGGCAATCAGTGATGCGGATTTTAAGATCTTTTTGTCTGTTTTCATGATACAAAAAATTAAGATTAAATTAAATGATTTGGGGATTTGGACGTTGGCCGGATAGCAACCTTACAAGAATGCAAAAAAAAATATCAACTATTTTGCATGTAACTCTCTGTCGAGTGCATGTTGAATTTTCGAACTGGCCTCGTCCGACAGGTGATGTGAACAGGTATCATGACTGCAGCTTTCCCGGTATTTATCTACCGAAAGGTTCATCTCTTTTATCTGATGGGCATACTTCCTGCAAAGGTGACAGGTGAGCAGGTGCATCTTTAATTGCCACCACTGCTTAAATCCCAGCCGATGTTCGCTCCTGTAAGAAACAAGGAAACTGGCTTCATCACAAGCAATCATATGCTTGCTCATGAATACCATCATATTATGTCCTATTTTCCTCATCATATCACTTGAGCCATTTACTTTCAATACATTTTCGCATTTTCAAACGTGCCCTGTGGAGTATCACCCACAGATTTGACGCGGTGATTCCCAGTTCCTTACAAACCTCATCCGATTCTGCTTCATCAATCATTTTCATCACAAAAGCCGATGCCAGGTTTGGAGGCAGCATGGAAATACATAATTGGATGATGCTCATCAACTCCTTTTGCTCCAACTCCCCTTCCGGCATTAATGAGTGTGAATGGGGTCCTTTCCCCTCAAGCCAGTGGCCTTTAAAGGGACCCTCACTGCGATAGAAATCACCATCAGAGATATCCTGTTCATAGTCAGCCATGGAAGATTCCTTTGAGGAATACTGCTTCCTGTATGTATCGATGATCTTACGCTTCAGGATCGAAATGAGCCATGTACGTTCGGAACTCTTACCCAGGAAATTATCTTTTGCTTTAAAGGCCGATAGAAAAGTTTCCTGGACAAGGTCCTCAGCCTTCTCTGAATCATTTACCCTTACAATGGCATAATTGTACAGATAATCACCGTAGCGCTCAACCCATTGCTGGGGTTCCAGGATATGTTTGCCCTCCTCCGGCATGCATGAATTTGAATCAAGGCGTAAAACAGAGACAAGATATAAAAATCTGGTTGAGTTCATTCAGAATTACGTATTTTTGAACTCTTGAAAAAATGGATCATAAATAACCGCGAAGATATTTTAACTGATGAATACCGTTGATACCAAGGGGCTGACATGTCCCCAGCCCCTGATCATGTTAAAAGAGGCACTGCTGGAGTTGAAGGCAGGAGAGAAGATTGCCGTTTACACTGACAACGACACCTCGCTGAAAAGCCTTGTCTCTTACCTGAAGGACCAGGGGGTGGAGCCGGAAGTGACTACCAGGGGTAAGGTGCATACAATTATTACGGACCGGCCTGAAGGAAACGTTGCAAGTACACAACCGGAACTCTACTGTTCAACAGCTATTCCCATGAAAGAATATGTGGTATGTATCAAAAGTGAACTGATGGGTGAAGGTGATCCTGATCTGGGAAAGGTACTCATGCAAACCTTCGTTGACAACCTGAAATTGCAGGAACAACTTCCAACCCATGTGGTGCTGTACAACGGGGGTGTGAAACTGGCCATGAAACAGTCCCAGGTTTGCAGTTCATTATCAGAACTGGAGGAGTTGGGAACCAGGATCATGCTTTGCGGGTACTGCATAGACCATTACGGACTCCAGTATGACATCGGGGTGGGAATGATCTCAAACATGGTGGTCATCACCGAAACCCTGACAAATGCCGGTCACGTGATCTATCCCTGATTTGCTGAACAAATGAGCAAGAAATTTGATCTTCTTTCAACCATTGAACAGGGAGGCTGCTCTGCCAAATTGCCGGCGGGTCTC
>JAUVKN010000170.1 GCA_030596245.1 Bacteroidia bacterium
ATTATAGCAATAGATACCTTCCGAACCGAAGAAAGAAATGACATGAGTTCCATCGGTAGCTACCGTGGTGTTGGCATGGGATGAATTGGAGTCCTGCTTATCATGGTTTTGGGATTTGTTCATTTCTATAAAGATATGATTATATAATAATGTTAAATTTGAATGTGCTGCTGAAATTCATACAGCCATCCATTGAAATCTGGAACATACAGATCGATGAGCCCATCACCACGGCAACTGATCTGTTGATGGCAGCAATCTGTTTTTATGCCTATTTCAGGATCAAACAAAAGGGATCCTCATGCAGGATCAAGTGGTATTTTAAGTATTATTTTCTTACCCTGGGTTTGGGTACTATGTTCGGTGGACTTTTAGGCCACGCATTTCTCTATCGGTTATCTCCGCAATGGAAGCTAGTTTCGTGGATATTCATCCTCATCTCTGTTGCTTTGATGGCCCATGCTCTTCTTGAACTGGCAAGACCGCTGGTGAAACCTGTGTTCACCCGGCTGATTATTCGACTCAATATGCTTATCCTGATTGTTGCCCTTTTCTTTACCTTGTGGACCCTGGCATTTTCTCCGGTAAAATACTACACCATTTTTGGAATGGTAGTTATTGTGGGTGCCTTCAGTTACTTTATCTTCCAAAAAACAGGAAGCAAGGGAGTGGTGAGGTTTATATTCGCAGTGGGACTCGGACTGGTTTCAGCATTTGTGTTCAGCTATGGATGGGGACTAAGCCCATGGTTCAATCACAATGACATTAGTCATGTTATTCTTAGCTTCAGTACATTGATCTTCTATAAAGGAGCTTCCCTTATCCTTGACTCCTCAGGGGTACTGGCATAGCCTTCGACTTTATATAATCCAGCTATATGATTCGTACACTTTGCACATTGCTTCTTTTTTCCTGCGTGGGGACCATTTCGGTCAGTGGTCAGCGGTCCATCCAGGCATTTCCAATGCCGGCTCCAATCACTGTAGACGGAAAACATGAACCGAATATATGGGATGGGGCCGATTCTGCCATCAGTTACATCCAGATGGAACCTGATCCTGGAGCAGCTGCCTCGCAACCGACTGTTGCATATATCGGGTATGACAGTGAAAACCTGTATATAAGTGTTAATCTTTATCAGGATGCATGTGTGGTGGCCAAAGTGCTGAACAGGGATGTGCTCACCAAAGGAGATGACTGTTTTGCACTGGTGATCGACCCTTACAACGATAACAGGTCTGGTTACGGATTCTGGACCAATCCTTTGGGTACACAGACCGATTTCAGAATTAACGATGATGGAAACAAAATCGATGCTAACTGGGATACTGAGTGGAAAACCGCCTCAACTGTACATGCAGGTGGATGGACTTTGGAGATGTCCATTCCCTTCAAAAGTATTCAGTTCAAACCGGGAACAGATACGTGGGGAGTAAACTTCAGCAGGATACTCAGGGAGAGCTTTGAGACCGTTAACTGGTCAGGCACCATGACCGATGACTTTCGCATCTCTCAGGGAGGGAAACTCACAGGTATCTCTCCACCCTCTTCCCGAAGTAAACTGACCCTCTTTCCATATGGTTCCCTGCGCTATGAAAATAATGAATTCACTGGTGTTGAGCATAAAGTAAAGGCCGATGCAGGGGTCGATGTGAAGTGGCAGATTACCCCCAACATTACAGCCGATGGTACTATTAATCCCGATTTTGCTACTGTTGAAGCTGACCAGGAGCGGATCAACCTTACACGGTATGAGTTAAACTACCCGGAGAAAAGGCTCTTTTTCCAGGAGGGGAACGAAATGTATTCCACCCGGATCAGGACTTTTTATTCCAGGCGGATCCAGGATATTCTTTATGGTGCCAAACTAAACGGGAAAGCCGGAAAGTACAATTTCAATGCCATGAACGTGCGGACGCTACAATCCGCTGAAGAGGATGAACCAGCCTCTTTTTTCACAACGGCCAGGGTGAAACGGGATTTCCTGGAATCATCTACTGTGGGCCTTACGGCGGTGGATCGCCGCAATGATTCCAGTTATGTGACTTCATTCAGTGGAGACTATACACTGAACCTGCGCGATACATGGAAATTAACCGGACAGTTTGTGGCAAGTGTGCCTGGTGATCTGCTTTCACACAGTGCATGGTTTGTGAGGTTTGCCAAGGAGACCAACATTTACCATATGCATGTGAGGTATACAGAACTGGGAGAGAACTTCCAGGAGAATGTGGACCAGACCGGGTATGTGGTGGACGATGACAGGCGGGAGGTTGATAGCGATCTTAGTTACCGATGGTGGTTTAAGAACAGTCTGTTCAAGTATATTGAAGTGGTGTCGAGGAATAACATGTTCTGGGCCCGGACAACAGGTGACCTCAGGAGCTGGTATTTCAGCCAGGTGGCTGAGGTCTATTTTCAAAACCGATTTTCGCTGCAATATAGTTACAACAACGAATTCAAGTTATTTATTAAGGAGTATTACAATCACCGTCATACTGTTGAATTGGGGTATAACACTGCAGAGTGGAGTCATGCTACAGTGCAGTATTCATTCGGACATAACTTTGACCGGGATTTTCAGCGATACTCGATCGGGGGCAGGATGAAGCTTACAGAAAAACTGGCAGCACAGTATAGCGGGGACCTGATCAAATTCACACCCGATGAGGATAACCTGTCAACTTTAATAAATGTTGTTTCACTGAATTACAATTTCACAAAAGATCTCTGGATTCGTCTGTTTGCCCAGAACAGTACCAGCAGTAGCAAGGTATATTTCTATGGGATGACCGGATGGCGTTTCAAACCACCGTTCGGAGCACTTTATCTGATCTATTCACACGATCAGGAAGCAGAACTGATGGGTGATCTTGCCCGTGCTGATGCGCTATTTTTGAAACTAACATTGCCAATTTCCATCATACGTTGACTCTTTTTTCGTAACTTGCTTTTGACCAAAAAAATTTGAATCATGGAACGATCAGAGCAGGCCAAAGAGCTTTTTCTATCAGGTTATAATTGCGCACAAGCCGTGGTGCTTTCTTTTGCAGATGAGCTGAAGTTCAGCAAGGAGCTGGGGCAAAAAGTGGCTGCAGGTTTCGGGGGTGGAATGGGGAAGCAACAGGAGACCTGCGGTGCTGTTACCGGTGCCATTATGGTTTTAGGCATATTGAAGGGGGAGAAGGTGAATAACAATGATGAATTGAAATCCCAGGCCTATGCTTCTGTGAAAGAGTTGATCAGGGACTTTGTTGCTGAGTACCAAACTACTCAGTGCAGTGACCTGATCGGTTGCGATCTGAATACTCCTGAAGGATCGGAAAAGTTCAAAGAGGAGAAGATCATGGAGACTGTATGCGCGGGTTGTGTCAGGAAGGCAGTGCAGATTGTGGAGTCGATCACAAACTGAAGTGAATGAACTGGAATGGATTTGACGTACTCGAAACTTACATTGGAGAGAGGATCTCAGAATATGATGTGATCTCTGATGCAAGGAACAAGGCATTAACACAGCTGGCTGAACAGATTCGGGAAGAGGTTGACTCTTGTGGTCAGGCAAAGCTCATTTTTATTTGCACCCATAACTCCAGAAGAAGCCATTTGGGTCATCTCTGGGCGCAATTGGCTGCAAACTTTTTCGAGGGAGATGCTCTATCTCTTTTCCAGAGTTTAACCCCGGTTACTGCTTCGTTTTTTAGGCACCCCAGTTACCATCTCCCTTTTCAATGCAATGCAGAGCATTGATGAAATTTGTTTCATTATCCCGGTTTTATGGTGTAAAAATAATAGTCCACTAATTTAACATATTAAAGCATCAATGTGGATTTCTGGTCCGTCATGGAGACTATTCATGGCATTGATCAACCTGATTTTGTGGAATTCCCCCAGATCTTCAGGAGTTATCCTCCTTGTTTCAATAACTCCCTCATTTAATAATGAAGCGCGCATGGTACCAGGAAGCAGTGGTGTGTCAGGTGTGAACCACCCATTTCCATCCCAGAAAGCCGCATTTGCATAATAGCTGTCAGTGATACACCCCTTTTTTACAATGAGTATATCATCACATGTTCCCCTGAGAAGGAAAAGGAGATCCAGTGCTGTTCGATCGAAAAATTTGTATCCATATGATATGGTATCTGAAACAACCAATTTCAGTGATCTTACCAACCTTCTTTCATGGGGCTCGAATTCAATGAGTTCAATCTCTTTCCCATAAGTCACCCGACATTTAAGCAAACCTGCTTCGAGACCACCAGGAATCTGGATGACCTGCCCAAGTTTCGGATGGGTCTTCAAACCCAGGGTGAGGGATCGAGTCCTTTCAAACCTCAACTGGTGGTATTGAAGGTTTTTTAATTCTCCATCCAGGAGCTTAATGGTTTCAATATATGGGGACATATACCTTCTTTTGCATTTCATCAAACTCCTTTTCCCAATCACTCTGAAATGTAATACCTCCGCCACTTTTAAAAACAAGGCGTTCATCCTGTTTTTCAATGTACCGGATCGCCACTGCAGAATCAAGGTTCTGGCCATCGAAGTATCCAAATATCCCTGTGTAGAATCCTCTCTCGTATCCTTCAACCTTCCTGATAATTTCCACGGTCTTCATTTTTGGGGCACCGCATATGGATCCTGCAGGGAGCAGTTTAAAAAGCTTTTCACCCAGTGTGGCTTTATAATTGTGTGGTAACTTCCCTGTGATTTCCGAACTCATCTGAAGCAATTCACCTTGGTGGGTCCTTAGTTTTTCAATGTATTTGAACCTCTTGACCCGAACGCTGGATGCAATGGTACTGAGATCATTCCGGATCAGGTCCACAATGGTGTTATGCTCGGCATCCTCTTTTTTATCAGTTGCAAGCAAACGGTAGGCGCCTGGAACTTTAGAATCGATGGTCCCTTTCATGGGATTAGATGTGATGGTATCTTCCTGAATACGCACAAACCGTTCAGGACTGAACACTACCAATTCATTTTCCACTAAAAGTTTATAGGGTGCCTTGCTGCTTAGGAAAATGTCCCGGAGGGAGTAGTTTGTTTCAATGGGAGTGGGGAAGGTGAGGTTCAATAAAAATGAGTTGCCATAATGGATTTGATCGATCACATGGGAGAAGGCTTCACAATAGCGATTCTTTTCCATGGGGTGTTTGCTGAACTGAATGGGTTCGCCGGGAGCATTGTCGAGGTTGTGGTTTACCAGTCCCGGCATCTCTATAAAGAGTTCTGCGCGGGCTGCTTCAGAAGGGGTCGCGACCATGTTCTCATCGCCATTAAAACTGATCAGGAAAATAAATGGAATCCCCCGGGATGCATAATCGTTGATCACCCTGATTGTCTTATCTCGCGAAAACCTCTCCAATTCTTTCCCCATCCCTTATGTGGCTTTTTGGTTCCAGTCCAGTGCGATTCTGGCAATGTTGGTAGTGTAACTGTCAATGCTGCTTAAAAGGGCAAGGATCTCCAGGTGTGTTTTACTGCTGTCGATGGACTCTTTCATCCCTTCCAGAATGCGCGCATAATGCTGTTTTTCAAGATCATATGAAAGCGTCCTGTACTCTTTGTGTTTTGATTTCATCCGTGCAGCTTTCTGAAGATTGGTTTCTTCAAAAACCACCAGGGCACGTTTCAGCTGTTTTTCAACCTTTTGATGGTACTCCTTAATCTCATGCTTTCCCTCGTCAGAAAAATCATAATCTTTCAATACCCATTTTTCCGCCCTGTTAGCCAGACCTCCCGAGATGATATCTGCAATTTTCTCAAATTCATTCATGGAGTAGAGCATCTGGAACGATTCGTTGACCCGTTTGCTATTCACCGATTCTTTATTGATCAGAAGCAGGTAATCTTTAATGGCATCACGGAGGTAATTTACCTCTTGTTCATGGGTATATACAGCATTGAGTGAGGAAGCTTCCTTTTCAAAGAAAGGATGCAGGACCAGAGAAAACATGGTCCTTACGATCATTCCCATTCTGATAATCTCCTGTTTGGCCAGGTTGAGCGCAAGTGATGGGGTGGTGACCATGTTGGAATCAAGGTAGAGCGTTGTAAAGGAAACTTTTTCATGCTCCTTGGGTTTTCCCATAATCCAATCAACCAATCGCGCAACCTGGGGAGTAAAAGGCAGAACTACAATCATAAGGACAAGGTTGATAAAGGTATGGGCATTGGCAATAAGACGTTGAAGGGAGGCCTCCGGAGTAAATTGGACCAGGTATTTACCCAGTTGGATGGTCCAGCTGGCAAAAATCAGTACACTGATAAACTTGATAATGAAAAAAGCCAATGCTACCTTTTTGGCTTCCAATCCTGATTTCAGACTTGAAAGAAACGCTGTAACCGGTGTTCCCAGATTTGACCCAAGAAGCAATGGGATGGATGCATCCAGGGATAGCAACCCCTGGGATGCCAACACGATCATGATCCCCACAAAGGCGCTGCTGGATTGGATCAAAGCAGTAAACACTGCACCCACCAGGATTCCCACCAACGGATTTTCCAGCTTCAGCAACAATTCGATGAACGGAGTCCATTCCCTTAGAGGGGCCATGGCATCTGACATGATGTGCATGCCGAAGAAAAGAACACCAAAACCAAACAGGGAGTATCCAACAGATTTCACCTGCTCTTTCTTTGAAAAAGCCTGAATGAAGAATCCTACTGCCACTAGCAAAAGGCTGTATTCGGTGATCTTGAATGCGATCATCTGGGCCGTTATAGTGGTTCCAATGGCTGCTCCCAGCAGTACCGGAATGGTCTGCCTGAATTGTAGCAGGTTCGCATTTACAAAACTCACCAGCATGACAGAAGTGGCACTGCTGCTCTGGATAATGGTGGTGACCAGGGTCCCTACCCCGGCACCGACCACCCGGTTACGGGTTACGTTTTCAAGGATGGAACGCATCCGTTCTCCGGCAGATTGTTGCATCCCTTCACTCATGGTGTGCATGCCGAACAAGAACAGGCCAAGTCCGCCGAACAGTCCAATGATCAGCATATAGACCCAGTTTTTCCGGTTGGCCCTGGCCTGATAAATCACTTCGTTGTCAGGGAATCCCTCCTTAATCCTGCAAGATACACGGTAGGTTCCTGGTTTTGAGCCTAGTATAAGCACGGTTTGTGCCCGGCCTGTTGAATCCGTGATCGCCAGAGGATGACTTAATCCTTCTCCCTTTGATTGATCGGGTTGACCTATGATGTTGAACGCTACATGAACACCGGCAACCGGAAAGCCTGACTCATCGGTTACCTTTACAATGACAGGTGACTGAAGTTGGTGATTGCATATTCCGGATTTTATACCCGTAGTCTCCTCTTCCAGCGATATACTCAATTGCCTGTAGTGGTTGTCGCGTTGATGCGAAATTGAATCCTGGGCATGCAATGACGGAACAAGAAGTAAAAAGAGAATTGTATGTGTCAGAAGTCTGCGCATGATCCTGAGTCAATAACCACCAGGTTGAGTTCATAAATATACAAATCAAATAGATTGGGTTTTGTACCTTTATTCACCAAATCCATAATAAAACGTACTTGAGAAAAATTCAGTGATTATTCAGGGATGAGTGTTTTGGTGCTCCACCAAATCATATATAAATTCCACATAACGATCATTTCCATTGATTACATCGGTGATGCTGTTTTATTATGATGCCAAAGGTCAAGCAGGAACCAGATCAAAATGGAGATAAGGTAAATTGTGATCCCATAAAGAGTGGTGATCATGGAGACTTTTAATCCCCCTGCCAGCATGGCTGGTGATATGTCTCCTACTTGTTCAATGGCTTTGAATGCGGTCATTAATCCAATCAGTTGACCAAGGATTCCTGTGATCATTGTGAACAAACCAACCGACTTTATGTATGAGAGCTGATGACTGAAATTTTTTCTGCCAGCAGCTTTTCCGGTGGTGATTGAGAGAAAGAAGTAAATGGATATTGCCAACATTATCACAAGCAAAGAAGTAAGGATTCCCATAAAGAGTGTACCGCCCATGTAAAATAATTGTGCCATAACTATAAATATTTAGATTAAACATAAACTTTATACAAAGTTAAGTATGATGTGGTGTACAGCGCAAGGTCGAATCCGGTTCAAAACCTGTTTTCCGTCGACACTTCATCGTCTTGTTCAAGTCTTTTATACTACTGATCAAGCACTATTTTGTGGACCAGCGGGCAATTCAGGAGCTGGAGGCAAAGCAACTTCAAATGGAGAAAGGATATTTTACCATTCGCTCCAACAGAAAGATTTCAAAAATTGCATACGATGAGCTGGAATATATAGAAAGCCTTGCTGATTATATACAGTTACATCTGGCAAATGGAACACCTGTTAATGCGAAAGAGAAAATTAGTCACATCGAAAAAGAACTGCCCGATTCCTTTCTCAGGATCCACCGCTCTTTTATAGTGAATACAACAAAGATTTCATCCTTTTCCAGGGAAAATGTGGTGATCGGGGAGAAGGAGTTGCCCATCAGCCGTACCTACAAAAAGGTGGTCGTAACGAAACTGCAGAAAGGTTAATCTCCCTGACTGTTCAGTCATCCAATGCTTTTGCTTCTTCCTGGTTGAGCTTGGCACCTTTTATCAACTTCTCTTTGGTAACGGTATTCATGGAGAGAACCAATATGCAGATGACGAAGATTACCAGCTGTTTGGAATCCTGCAACAATATCAACCCCACGATTGAAAAGAGTCCAGTACCTTCGATCATGGCCCACCGGATGATAATGGCAGTCTGGAACTGCTCAAATTTTCTGGGGAAAGGATCGGCTGGATCAATGGCCTCCATCTTTCTGCTGGAGATCATATGGCCTGCAGGGATGGATCCA
>JAUVKN010000054.1 GCA_030596245.1 Bacteroidia bacterium
GGGATCACCAGGGCCAATCAACCCTTTATGTACTTGATAAGAATTCAGGGGAAACTATCTGGGAAACCGAGCGGGACGAAGTCAGTTCCTGGGCAACTCCGTATATCTTAGAATTTAAAGGAGAGACCCAGCTCATTACAAGTGCAACAAATAAAATATGCAGCTACAACATCGAAAATGGTGAATTGATTTGGGAATACAGTGGTTTAACCCGCAATGTAATTCCCATGCCGGTAAGTGCAAACGGGATGGTTTATCTGATGAGTGGATTCAGAGGCAGTGCACTGTTCGCAATTAATCTTTCAAAAGCAAAAGGAGATTTATCGGATTCTGAAGTTGTTGTTTGGAAATATGATCAAAATACACCTTACACTCCTTCTCCGGTTCTTATGGATGACAAACTCTACTTTCTGAAAGTTAACAATGGATACCTAACGTGTCTTGACGCAAAAGACGGAAAGGAATATTATACAAATCAGAAGCTTGATGGAATTCAGGAGATTTTTACCTCTCCGGTTGGAGTTAATGATCGCATATATATTGCCGGTACCAATGGGACATTCTGTGTGGTGAAACATGGTGCAACATTTGAACTATTATCACAAAACAGACTCGATGACAGTTTTTATGCGTCACCTGTAATTATAGGGAATCGTTTGTACTTAAGGGGCATCAAATATTTATATTGCGTTTCAGAGGAGTAACAGAGCCTGCTCCTGGTTATGACCAAGCGCTGTATTGTTACAAATCACTCCTTTTAACCAGTACTGTCCAGTCTTCGTTTTGACCCTCTGGCGGGCTGCCAATGTTCCTCATATCGCCACCCTCAACTATCTTTATTGATCCATTCTTCAATTCGCCACCGGTTCTGGGATTGTACCATTTTACTTCGAATTCTGAATTGGAGCCACTTAAATCGAGTTCGGTCCTTCCGACATTGGGAAGATAAATTGCATAGACTTCACCCTCTTTTGCAAAACAATAATCATCCGCCATGGAAGTCAGATCATCCGCCGGAGTCATTTCCCAAAACGGTAAATATGTATGGAAGAAATTCAGTGCATACCGGGTCTGGTCCCACATGATGTCACGCGAACGCCAGTCCTCGCAATTAATATCCATATGTGCATACTGGTGGCCAAAATACCATTCCACACCTGCACCACCACCCATCAGATTGCCCCAGAGTCCAAGCTTACGGGGAATATCATGGGCAGGATCATCAGCATCGGGGAGTACTCCTTTGCTGGCAGGACCCTGCTCGTCAGCAAAAATGGCCCATTTTCGTCCGGCTTCAGCAGAACGCTGTCGCAATACTACCGCCTCATTATGGTAATTAGGGAAATTGCTCTGGATGGAAGTGGCTTCAAAATTGTCATTTCCTAAAAGATCATCATAAAACTTCAGTGCTTCGTTGACATGTGTGTGTACCGTGATGGGATGATCGTAGGGATCGAGCGAGCGTATAAAAGCGGCGATCTCCTTGCGATCGGCATCGGGGGTATTATTCTCCTCCCCAAGATTCCAGACAATTGCCAGGTGATGGCCGAAACGAGCCATCAGTTCACGGTAGTACAGGTTGCGAACCGGATTGAGCCCGGCAGATCCTCCCAGGTCATGATCGTTCTCAGTCTCCTGTGTGACCACATGCAACATCAACCCCAGCTGATCCATGTGATCGAAAATGATCTCCCACTGGTCAAGCTTGCTGCAATCGAATCGTTTTCGTTCCTCTTCGTCTAACCACATCCACACATCCCGTCCGTCTCCACCATCCATATTGTAGGTAAGAAAATAGACACTGTTCATTCCCTTGCCAGCAAGGTAATTGAGTGCACCAATGATGCCCTTACCCTTACCGTCCTTCCATGTAGGATCACCGGAATGCCAATCTTTTATATGGGGTTTGTACTCATGAATAAATCCACCAATATGCTCATAACTGCCCGAACCCGCATCCGCATCATAGGTCTGATCTATCTCATTATAAGCCAGGAAATTTTCCGGGCTGTCAGCTCCCCCTTTAAGAAAATACTCCCTGGTATGGGCAAATTGAAGATAGTGACCGCCACTGTATTGCAGCACCCCTTTTGCCCTAAAGTCAGGTGCCTCCTTGTCAGTCGAAACCACTTTGAAAGAGCCCGTATCACCATCAAAAAAAGAGGCTTCTCCGGCCATGACCCCTTCATCCAGTGCAATATCAGGACCCTCCCTGAAGGATGCTTTCCAGCTCCACTTGCCGGTTTCTGGTGGGACAAAATGACAACGCCATTTATCTCCATCCGACGCTCCCGAGTGGGCCGCATCTCCATCCGCTGCATAATACCCCGGTACTGTAAAAGTTTGCTTTCCATTGGAGAATGTCACAATCAGACGATAATCCAGAAATGGATTGGTTTCAGCATTTTCACCGGACTCCGGTCCGTCAAAGGTCAGGGTTACCTTATGCCATTGCTTCAGTTCACCCGAAATACCGGCTGAATGATCAGGCTGAGAAACGACATTGATGGATAGCACCAAGCCTGCAATCAGGAGGAAAGGAACAAAGTGGTTTTTCTTGATTTTTCGTATCATATCATAAAGATGCAAATTTCAGCGAAAGAGTAATGACAAGAACTTATAAATCAATAAATGTTACAGAAGAACAGCAGAATTTTTTAAAGATTCTTGATGAGTATAAAATTGAAATATTCTCTTCAAAAGATTTGAGTTCAGAAATATTTCAAAAATATACTGATCTCGAGAAAATTCTTGAGAACCTGGTGCATAAAAAATTCATCGTAAGGCTTGAAAATGGTAAATTTTGTAAAGCAAATTTTAACGATGAAAATGTCATTGGATGCTTTCTAGTCCCCGGCGGAACTATATCCTATTGGTCTGCATTGAATAAACATGCACTTACAGAACAATTCCCAAATGTTCTATTCATTCAAAGTACCAAAAATAAACCTGATAAGACTATTTTGGGTGCTAAATACAAATTTATACGTGTGCACCCAAGAAATATTGCTGGAATACTTAACCAGGGATATGGAAATCTTCAATACAGGATCACTGATATCGAAAAAACCATTATAGATTGTTTTGATTTACCTCAATATTCGGGTGGGTATGCTGAATTACTTCGTGCATTCAGTCAGGCTAAACTGAACAGTACTAAGTTGATAGAATGTTGTACTGCGATTAATAACATTGCTATAACTAAACGAATTGGTTTTTTGGCCGAACTAATTGATAAAAATGGAACGAAAAACTTTGTAAAATATGCTCAACAAATGGTTAATCGTAAGTACAATGTTTTTGACCCACTTGGTGAAGATGTAGGAGAATTTATAAATGAATGGAAACTGAGGCTAAATATCAGTCGGGATGATATTATGACTATCTGTAAAAAAGAATATTAAATGATTCTGCAAAAAGAGATTTCAAATATTTCAATTCTGATAATTTGACAAACAATGATAAACAACTTAAAGCTGCATTATTTGAATTGTTCAATCGGATTCTTATTCGAACTACGAAGTAATCGACGTAGTAAATAAAGCAGATTAATAAGGAGTTACTTTAAACTTTTGGCCGCCCAATGAGGCTTCATACATTAAACCACCTATGGTCATTGTTACAACAAGGAGCCCATCCTTGTAGGCTGCATCTGCAGAGGCTCCTGATGTCAGTGCTACTGCAGATACCTGGGCTGCAAACTCGAAGTTGCCGGAGACAAAGTCTTTGTATGTTTCTGCATCTTCGAAAAAGATGACTTCAGCATATTTCTGACCTCCTGCCTGAAACCCGATTGTAAGCTGTGACATTTTAGTGTCTGCAACGGAAACTCCACCTTTAAATAAAGTTCCTTTTCCTGCGGCACCACCCACGCCTAAACCGGCTTTCCCGATACTTGGGAATACAGCATAACCAAACGACGATGAGAAAAACTTACAATGAAAAAGGCCATCCCATATGACTTATGAAACAGCCTTTTACCTTTCGCCTTTTTTACGCTACTAATCTATTACCTCAATTTACTGCTTGATAACCGGTATGACCATTGAAGTATCCTCCATCACAATCCTGATATAATAGGGTCCGGGAGATAACTCGGTCATATCAATCTCCAGCCGGTCCGATCTCCTCTCGATGGATGTGATCGGATGCGACATCCCGGCAAGGTCAAACATAACGATCATCTCATACTCCTCTATACCCTTCATCACAAGATGGACCTTGCGGGTGACCGGATTTGGATAGACTTTTAGCTCTTCCAGTCCGGTTACAACCTCTCCCTCTGTTTCAGTAGAAACTGACGCAGATTTCAGATTGGACTGGCATTTTGTAGAGCTTGAGTTGGCACTGGCAGCATTGGAGGCCTTATGGTTTTCGTCACGGCTTGAAACTGACCACGAAAGTTCAGTGCCGTCAAAATATACCCTGAAGGTCCCTCCTCCCGGCTCAAACCTCACAGGCTGCTCATCCGAATTGGCCCAGTCTATTCCGCTACCGTTTAGTAAATTGTCAGGTCCCACCGGAATATAGAGAGCCACATCGTTCTCATTCTGATATTCAAAATTTGCGATGAAATAATCGGGCCCAATCTCCTCGATGCAATTCAATACAGGCCTGATGGCCCTGGTGCCCGGACCGTAGGGATTCACATGCAATACCCCCGTTTCTACCACAAAGGCATAGTTGCTGTTGACAGGCAGAGGTGTGATCGTATAGGCACCTACAGATTCATCCGATGCAGCATCATAGGGTATACCATCCATATCCCGCAATATTGTGTAGCCTTCATTCCCCATATCCCCGAAGATCCATCCTTCATAATGAATTGTAATCTCAGGCAGCGGGTCACCCTCATTGATATAGATGAATGGATCCACCACAGTTACAACCACACTCCTTTGGAAAATGGTGGCGGTGGTGCCGGCGGTTGTATTGGCCAGGTAGTTCCCGGCATCTGCACCATTGACCGATATTCCAAGGAGCGATACAATCTTGTTTTCACCCACATTTTTATCTGCAAAAAGTGCAGTGGTAAATGAAATGTCAAGCGTATCACCTGAAAGTCGATCATCGGACAGGGTTACAAATGCCTCCTTCGTTCCATCATACACTTTGTCTGCAGCAACTGCACTGACAGTAAGTGTCGCAGGGTCAATGGCGAGTGTGGCAGGAGCATAATTTATGGAATAGTTATCCCCTGCATTAAGGCTTCCCTGGAGTATCTGAACCATACCCGCATCCTCACCCTCTTCGCGGATTAACGCTCCGGTGATCTGATCTTCCGGAAATAAACCGGTGGTTGTATAGGTCAGTTCCGGATCGGGCTGGCCATAAGATTTACTCTTGTCCTCTGCTGTGATGGTGAGCGCAGCCTTTTGAATGGTGAGGGTCCCAAGTCCGTATGATATCTCAAAATTATTGGAGAGGTAGGTACCCGGAACGATCCAGTGTTTCCCGGCAGTGGTACCGGTAATAAAGCTAATGGGGCTGAAACCTATCTCCTCCGGTGGAGCCCCCACATCTGTAGCATCGAAAATAAGAATGGTTCCTCTATTGTTGTTTTCGTTGATGGTGGAACTATTTACCAGGGCAATTCCGTTTGAAAGCGGTTCCCCATTCACCAGGGCTATGCCATTCACAAGGGCTATCCCGTTCACAAGGGCTATCCCGTTCTCTGTGATGGTCACATTTTCATACGTGACAGTGCCATCGGGCTGGGTAATTCCTGCTGCCGTTTTTAAGGCTTCTCCATCCACCCCTTCCAGTCCGTTTACAAGTGCAATCCCATTTACATTTTGAATGTTACCGTTTACCAAAGCTATACCACTGGCCATGAAGTTCATATTCTCCAGGTTCACCACATCCTCACCAGAACCTGCATCATTCACAAGGGCAATCCCATTGACCAGGGCTGTGCCATTGACCAGGGCTGTGCCATTGACCAGTGCAATGCCGTTGACCAGTGCAATGCCGTTGACCAGTACAATGCCATTTTCTTTTACCACATCAACTTCACCACCGGCAACTTCAACTTCCATGTTATAGACTGTCACAGTTCCGTTCACAAGGGCGATCCCGTTTACCAGGGCGATCCCGTTTACATTTGGAATTCCGTTTTCAACAGGAACCTGAACCCCATTCACAAGGGCGATACCATTGGTGATCTGCTCGCTGTTTACCAGGGCGATGCCATTCACCAGGGCGATGCCGTTCACCAGGGCAATACCGTTGGACTGAACCGGCTGGCCATCAATGGTGGTGACTCCGTTTTCTACTTTTACCTCAAGTCCGTTCACCAGGGCAATCCCGTTGACAAGGGCAATCCCATTCTCTATGGGGATCTTATTCACCAGGGCGATTCCATTCAGTTCGGTCATAAAGCCCTCTTCAAAAGTGATCTCCTCCCCGTTCACCAGGGCAATCCCATTGACAATTTCGGTCATGTTCACAAATGGAAAACCGTTCACCAGGGCAATCCCATTGACAAGGGCAATCCCGTCTGTAATCGCTTCTCCCGCCACATACACAGTGGTTCCTGTTTCATCTGTCTCCACCCGGACTTCCACACCGTTTACCAGGGCGATCCCGTTGACAAGGGCGATGCCGTTTACCAGGGCGATCCCATTCATCAATGGAATTCCATTCACCAATGCAATCCCATTGACAAGTGCTATCCCATCGGTGAGGGCATTTGCGTGTTCTGCTTCGACTCCGTTCAGAATGGCGACCGGATCATCAATCACCACTCCTGTGGCTGCTATTTCGTAATGAAACTGAACTCCGGCAGGGGGGAGTTCCTCTCCGTAGACAATTTCCATATCATTCGGAGTGATTATCAACGACAACTTCTCAATGGTGAGGCTTCCGTTCTTAAATTCCAGAGTGTACTTTTCAATAATTGAAAGATCCAGTTCCGTCAAAGGATTATCCACATCCAGTGCGAGGCTCAATGAGGGTTGGATAATATACTCCCCTGCATCTGAGGTTTCATCGGCTGGCACACTGTAGGAGAGTCCTGTGAATCTGTCAGCCTCCGCCTGCAACACTATCCCATTCAGGACTGCATCTTCAAGAGACGTGGTGTCCCCAATGGCTGTCACAACCTGAATGGTGGCAGAATAAACAGGGAGCGCTTCACCATATTTCTTCGTGGCCTGGTTTGCAGTGATGATGATTGTTTGCCTGACAGGATCGGAAAAATACTTTTCATTTGAAAATCCACCATCCAGTTCGCTGGCCGAAATAACAGGCGTATATGCCTGGACTACAGGAAACCCAAGAAATCCAGGATGCTCCACATTAATGGTCTGCTCATCCTCAAATTCAACCCCTGTGACCAGCGGATCTCCTCTGAAATAGATCTGTGTCTGCTCTGTAAAATAGTCTCCCTTCACTGAAAACGAGAGTGGTGTAAGTTCTTCACCCGGAGTTCCTCCTTCAGAATTGATAATTAAATTTTCCACATACGGAGTAGGATTTGCAAAGGTCATTAGGGCCTTATGGGCCTGGATAAAACCGGAACCGGATATCCGGTCTTCACCGGGATCGTCCATATCAATGGCGGTGCTCTTCATTAACGACCGGATCCCTTCAGGATCCAGTAGATTTTCAGCATCGAATTTCAATTTTGCCTCTTTGATAAGTGCGGCCACTGCAGCAGCATGAGGGGATGCGGCCGAGGTCCCAAAGAAATTTGGGTAATCATCCAGATCCCCGCTCCAATCCCCGTTGCCAAGATCTACAGTGGTGTTGATCCCGTTAGGGGCGGTAAGATCGGGCTTACTTCGCACCACTCCATTGACCGGTGTACCTCCTCTGGAGGAGAATGACATAATCTCCGGCACTGCATATTCTCCGGGACTATACACTGGGTTTTTGTCATAGCGCACAGCACCTACGGCGATGGCTCCCAGGGAATTCGGGTGTCCGACGATGGTTGACGTACCCTCTGCATATTCAAGCATTTCAAAATGCTCTCCGCCACGAAACAGCACATATTTAAAAACCACCGGCACATCCGGACCGCTGGCCTTTGATATCACAATATTTGTCAGGACACTGCCTCCAGATACCGAAAATGGGATGACCTCAATGGAAAATCCTCCGGTATTCACCCGGTTAAATCCAAGCAGTGTCGAACCACTGTTGTCAGTCAGGAAGAGATCCAGATCGGTCTGCGTCACTGCCTGGTCAGGATCAGAACCATCGTCCCACTGAAGCACAATGGTATAGGTTCCCTCTTCAAGTGAGACGAGCTGATAAATATCACCCCCTCCAAAATCATGTGCCTTTCCTCTGATTGTCGAAGGTGAATTAGCAGGATTAAAAACACCCGAATAGGAATAATCTCCAAAATTACCTGCAGAGGAGAAAAATGTAATACCATCACCCACAACCCTGTCTATGGCTTTTGAAATCACCCCGTCACGGAAAAATGGTTCGGTCAGATAGGAGATGTCGTCCACAATAATGTCACAACCAGCCAGAGCAAGCTCCTCAACTCCGTCAGCCATATCCTTTTCTCCAAGATACCCTGTTCTGAATGCCAGGGAAGCCCCCGGAGCTAGATCATGCACAAGCTGCAACATGGCTCTTCCTTCATCGGAAAGCGTTCCATAAGCAGGAGTCACATCTTTTAATATCTCTACCTCTGTAACATATCCATTGGGATTTCCCATACCCGGCAGATCCCCGTTCCCGATATCCTCGGCAGCTTTTAGCTTCGAGTTATAGCTGTTGGATAAAACACCGATCTTGATCCCCGAGCCATCCACATCATATCCCAATCTGGCAAAATCAGCGTGGATCGCATAATCACCCTGGCTATTCACCAATCCGGTTGCAGGAACAGTGTAATTTCCAACGCCGGGGTCCACCGGCCGGGCATAATTGAGGGGATTAAGATTGTTCAGCAGAAGCAGTTTAGAGATCTCAAACCATCCTGTGGCGCGGTATATTGCAGGATCTTTATTTACAAGGCGAAACCCCAGGCTGTTGAAGCTGCTGATCATATCTGCATATTGTCCGCTCTCTGAAACCACCTCAATGAGAACCTCTATGCCGCTGAGCTGAAAAATATTATCGGAAACACCTGAAAAATTATCAGGATCAAAGATGTATGTTTCATACAGTGAAGTGAGTTCGGCGCCTATTTTTGACTTGTTCACTTTACCCCCGGGAGGAGGCGTGTAATAGGGGATAATATTCAGCACATCGCTGCAGTGGTTGGAGTGGATATCGGCATCCACCGTTTTCACTTTACCATTGGGAAGGATCACCCTCCATTGAACCCTGTCTTTTGAAGTAAACTCCTGGCTGAAAACCTTTTCCTGGACACCGGGCAGGAAGGTATTGATCCCGTATTTTTTGGATTGCCCGTTGTTATAGGTAACCACACTGCTTGAATCACCAACCGTTAAGGTTTCCACATCTGTATTTTCATAGCCAAAGTGGGCGATGAATGTGCCATTTCCAATATACTCTGTACAGGAAACAACAATATTGATCTCTTTCTTTTGTCCGTATAGGTCAAACGGAACCTGTAAAGCAAGAATAATTACATACAAGCTTAGAAGTTGCAATTTCTTATATGATTGCGACTGATTTTTCATAATACTACGGGTTAACAATACTAAAGGTCATTACTTAGGAAAGTAAATTAGCATGTATGGGAGCATGCAAATCCTATATTTTGAAGGGATGCAGATGCAAGTTCCTGAAAAACAACCTAAGTTGTTGTTAATGAAATGCTAAAATTGAGGAATTATATGAAATGTTGAAAAGCTTTGCAGCGGCGAGTCAATAAGAGATCAAATCCTCACACCGATTACGCTTACGTCATCTATCTGCTCATAATCACCCTGCCAGGCCTCAAAAGTATCTTCAATGAATTGCTTTTGCTTATCCATCGGCTCCTTTTGAATCGAAAGTAACAGTTTCTTAAAATTGAGAGACTTGAATTTCTTACGATTCTCACCACCGAACTGATCTACGAAACCATCAGAAAAAATGTAGAACGTATCATGCTCCAGTAGTGAAATTGAATGGCTTGTGAAATCAGTCTCTTCCCAGTGCACACCGATTGGCTGCTTATCTCCTTTGAGTTCAAATAGTTGGTAATCATCATTTCCCAAAGAGGCAAATGGTTCGAGTTGTTTTCCAGCTTGCAATTCCTTATTTCGAATGATATAGAGCGGATTATTTGCTCCGGAAAAACGAAGCTGCCTGCTGTTTTTATCTAAAATTACAACAGCCATATCCATGCCATCTTTCTGCTCTTCAACCTTTCCCTCCTGAACCAGCATCTCTTTTATTTTCACCCTTAACTGTTCGAGAATCGTCCCTGGTTCGTTATAACATGTATCACCTATTAAACCATTGAGCAGTGTTATTCCCAACATACTCATAAAAGCTCCAGGCACACCATGTCCTGTACAATCGGCCCCAACTATAATCAAATGTTCCTGTACCTCCTTTATCCAGTAAAAATCCCCGCTTACGATATCTTTTGGCTTAAAAAAAATGAAATGTTCGGGGACTAATTCATCCATTAATGATTTTGATGGCAGAATGGCCGATTGTATGCGCTGTGCATAGGTAATGCTATCGGTGATCATCTCTTTTTGTGATTGAATCTTTTTATTTGTTTTCCTGATAAACTGAATTCTATGATAGAACAAGATGGCAAGTAAAAGAAGTAATAGTCCGAATGATCCCGTGGCAATAAGAATAGCACGTTGTCTTCTGCTTTTTAATTGCTCTATTACTGATTCTCGTTCAAGTATATCAATCTCACTCTCTCTCTTTTCCAGTTGATAAGAATACATCAGGGAGTTCGTTTTATTCTCCGTCTCAATCCTGTATATCGTGTTATCAATATTATTTTGCAGCATCAAATATTGAAATGCGTTCTGATAATCCAATATATCGGAATAAGAATATGCCAGCCCCTTATAAGCATCTGATAACTCATAATCCAATCCGATCTCCTCTGCAATGGATTCTGCTTGTCGATAATAATCGATTGCCAGTTGTGAATTTCCCTGTTTCTTTTATGTGGAAGCCAGGCCCAATAAAATTCGTGCAATTTCAAGTTGAGCATTCTCTTTCATGGCCATCTTCAGAGCATCCTGTTGGTAATTGATTGCCGTTTGATAATCTTCTTTCTCGGCATAAATTCTACCTAAAAAATTTAGTGACGCAGCTATATCAATATTGCTCTTGATTAAGGTTAATGACTTTTCAATATAGAAAAGTGCAGAATCATATGCTTCTTTCTTAAAATAGAGTTCTCCCATATTTATTGAACCAATACCCAGTAGATCCAGATACCCTATAGATTCACCCATTGATAAAGCCTGCCTGTAGTAATTTAGTGCAGTGTCAAGGGTTGCAGGTTGTTCAGAGTATACATTTCCGATATTCAGAAGAAGCGTACCTATCCTGATGCTGTCACCCAGTTTTTCAGCGGTTTTCAAAGCCCGTAAGAAATATTCAATGGCTTGAACATTATTTCCATTGGTATAAAAAATAGACCCCAGGTTACTTATTATATTTGCAATGCGTTGCTCGTCGCCCAAAACCTGATAAATCTCCAATGCGGGTTCCCAATTTTTTAGGGCCTCCGTATAGTTACCTTGCATATAATACCCTAGCCCAATGTTTTTATAGGCCCCGGCAAGCCCTTTTTGGAAATTGATTTGTTGGGCAAGATTTTTTGCGTCTGAACTATACTTTATGGCTTCCTCAGGGGCTGTCCTGAACACAATGGCAGCCATATCGTTAAGAATATTTACTTTCGAGGTATCCTTGTTTGAATTCCCCAGGACTACCTTAAGACTGTCAACCTGAGCGTTTTGAGCGTATGAAAACAGGCCTGCAAAAAGTATGAATAAAAGCTGAAAGGATTTGAAGTATTTCACTTTATAAGCATATTCACCTGGAACCCAAACAATAGGTTGATTCAAGTAATCTTAACAACTTATTGGTGCAATAGTTCTAATGCTTACTGAAAACGATCAGGAAGTATTTGGTCACATCAGCTGACTTTTTGCCTCTTTAGCTTGATTGTCAGTGCGATTTTGAATACCCCCAGGATGATAAATGCCATTGCGGTCCAAATGGCAATGGTGGATCCCAGTATCATTGGATGCCATAAAAACAAAATGGCCAACAGTAATAAAATAACGCCCAGCGTGAGTTCCCACTTCCAGTATGTATGTTTTGCCTGTCTGGCCTCAGCAGCCCTCATGATAATGGTAATACTGTTCACAATCAGCCAGATACCAACAAATATGGTGATGATCTTCAGAAGAATTGAAGGATACAAAACGAGAATGATCCCAATTATCAGGTCCATGATCCCACCTGTTAACTGGAATCCCCATCCGGGAATCCTCTGTCTGTTACTGGCCGTAAAAAGGATCTGTGTCGTACCGCTTACCAGGATGATCACTCCTATAATCTTGGTAATTTTATCAAAGCTTTCCGCAGGTTCTCTTAAAATCCAAAGTCCGGTGAGTATAAAAATCACTCCAAACAACAGAGGAACCCACCAGTAGGTCAGCTTTCTCTTTTCAGTTACATCCATGTTCATAAGAGACATTTTTACTTGATTTGCAAAAGGTTCACATATTAAATATAGGACAATTATCACACATATTTGGAGGTTTTTGTATATTTCGCATGGTAACAAATCAAATCCCAACCCCATGAAGCTGCTGCTGAAAATCTTAAAGTATCTCGGAATTTTTATTCTGTCAATTGTACTTCTGGTAAGTCTTTCTATGATTATAACCATTAACTACAAAGAGTATGATGTGAGGGCCGGTGCAAATGCTTTTCCCGGAGTAGAGACCAAACAGGATGTGGAGGAACTGGCAGTAAAACTGGTTTCTGAAATGACACTTGAAGAGAAGCTGGACCAGATGCATGGAGAAGGTTACTTCTGGAGCATACAGAAATTCGTATGGAATTTCTTTGTCAGGAAGAAATTTCCCCATGTATATGTGGGCCGGAATGACCGGTTGAATATCCCACCATGGGTGCTTTCAGATGGTCCCCGTGGTGCAGTGGTGGTCAACGGGAGCACCGCATTTCCTTCAGCCATCGCAAGAGGTGCAAGCTGGGATACCGACCTTGAACGGCGGGTTGCGGATGTGGTGGGCATTGAAATGCGCATCAACGGAGTAAATTATGCTGCAGCTCCCTGCATCAATCTGCTCAGAAATCCTCTATGGGGCCGGGCGCAGGAAACTTATGGTGAAGATCCCTGGCATCTGGGACAGTTTGGTGTGGCTTACGTTCAATCGATTCAACAACATCACGTAATGGCCTGTCCGAAACACTATGCATTGAACAGTATTGAGAACTCAAGAATGTATGTGGATGTCAGCGTCGGTGAACGCACCCTGCGGGAAGTGTATCTGCCCCATTTCAAAAAGGTAATTCAGGAGGGAGGAGCAGCTTCGCTCATGAGTGCATACAATAAGGTCAATGGTGATTATTGTGGTGAAAACAGCTATTTGCTTACCGATATCCTGCGGGATGACTGGGGCTTTAAGGGTTTTGTTTCCACTGACTGGTTCATGGGTTTGCATGATGGTGTAAAAGGAGTTAAGGCAGGACTTGATGTGGAGATGCCTATCAAAAACCATTATGGCAAAGAGCTGGATGAGGCCATTGCAAATAGTTCCATAGCGGAGGCGGAGATCAATACAATTGTCACCCGAATCCTGAAAACCAGGTTGCCCTACGCCATATTGCCCGACAAAATGGCCTATAATCCGGAACTAAAAGCAAGTGAGAGCCATACTGCTCTGGCAAGGGAAGTGGCAGAAAAAAGCATGGTATTGCTGAAAAATGAGGGTGTGCTTCCTCTGTCCAAACCGGCCGGTAAAAAAATAGTTGTTATGGGAAGGATCGCAGATGAAGCAAACACAGGTGACCTGGGCAGCAGCAATGTCCGTTCGGAATATGTGATTACACCCTACCAGGGAATAAAGCGTTATGTGGAAGAGATGGGAGGAACGGTGCTGCTCAATGATGGCAGTGACCTTGAGGAGTCAATTAAGCTGGCCCATGAAGTGGATGCTGTCATCCTGGTGGTTGGATTTACCCGCAAGGATGAGGGCGAATTTATGGGAAGAGGTAAAAAAGGGAAAGAACACAATGAACCCGCCAGTGGAATCGGAGGTGACCGGCAGAATTTAAAACTACTATAAAGTGATGAGCAATTGATTATGGCTTTGAAATCTGAGAATCCAAAGTTGGTAGTGACCTTTGTGGGAGGAAGTGCCATTAACATGGAAGCCTGGAGAGCGGATGTTCCTGCCATCCTTTATGCCTGGTATGCAGGAATGGAAGGAGGAAATGCCCTGGCGCGGGTGATATTTGGCAATGTAAACCCCAGTGGAAAGCTGCCATTTTCCATCCCCGAAGATGAAAATGAATTGCCGGAATTCAACCGGTATGCCGAGCGTGCCAGCTACGGGTATTATCATGGGTATACGCTGTTTGATAAAAAAGGGAGCCAAATGTCATTCCCATTTGGTTATGGCTTAAGTTATACCTCTTTCAGTTATGACGCGCCCGTGATTCAATCCACAGAATTAACTGTGACTGATACGCTTAGGGTATCGGTCAATGTCACCAATTCAGGAGATGTGGACGGGGAAGAGGTAGTCCAGATGTATGTGGGATTCTCTCATTCAGCCATTGACCGGCCTGTCAAACTGCTGAGAGGCTTCCATAAAGTATATATCAACCCGGGGGAAACAGTGACAGTGAGTTTTGATCTTCCGGCAAAAGAGCTGGCCTGGTACAATCCCGATTCCCGATCATGGGAGATTGAATTAATGGAGTATGAACTCTATACAGGAAGTTCTTCTGCGGCGAATAACCTGCAACAAGCCACTTTCACCATATCATCAGTTGGCAAATAGAGCAGCTACATGTTCCATCTCTTCAGGAATGGGGATTTGCTGGGGACATTTTTCAACACAAAGTCCGCATTGAACACAGTTTGACGCTCTTGCCGATTCATCAAGAAGCCCGTAATACCTGATCTTTGCACTTGGATCGTTTAACATATGGTGGTCATTACAGAGCGAAAAGTTGCGGGGAATATTGACACCTTCAGGGCATGGCATACAGTAACCGCAGTCAGTACAGTTCACCCTCTGCAATTTCTTAATGACCTGGTTAACCTGGTCAATGACTTTACCCTCTTCCAGGGTCCAAAGGCCGTCTGAAAAACTGTCGCCCAGTTCCAGGTTTTCCATGACCTGTTCGAGCGTTGACATGCCACTTAATACAACCGAGACATCCGCCTGTTTCCACAACCACCGGAAAGCCCAATCAACTTCTGACCTTCCGGTAACAGCATCCTGTAGTATTTTCCTGGCATCCTCAGGAAGGCCATCAACAAGTGCTCCTCCCCTTAATGGCTCCATGGCCACCACTGCAAGATTCTTCCGGGCAGCATAATTCAGCCCCTCTTTCCCTGCCTGGAAATGCTCATCATAGTAATTGTACATGATCTGGCAAAAATCCCAATCATACGCATCTGCAATTTCTTTGAACAGAGCCAAATCATCATGAAAGGAGAAACCGGCATAACGAATTTTCCCGGCTTTTTTGGCATCATTCAGAAAATCAAAAACATCTTTATGGAACAATTTATCCCACGTTGAATGATTTAGCGAATGTAGCAGATAAAAATCAATGTGTTGGGTATCCAGCCTTTCCAATTGCTCATCCAGGAATTTGTCCATATCTGCACGCGACCCCACCAGCCAGGAAGGAAGCTTGGTGGCCAGAAAAGGTTCACTGGAACCCGGTTTAGAGAAGTCCTGTATTTCATTTAACTATTTTTCTGAATGGTATCAATGCGCCATTCGCCCAATTGTTTGATGCGGTTTAATACATTGGCCGTTACCCGGTTGTGAATACTTTCCCAAATATTATTTACCCATTTTCGGTGCCTTTGCCACTCTTCATTTCCGTAAAAATTAAAACCTACGGCAAATATTAACTGCGATTGGGCCACCTCACCCATCGCGGCTATGGAGGAACGAACATACATGATGTATATACCAATTGGATAACCTCCGGAACATTCGTATAATATATAACGGGCATTGTCAAAATCAAAAGTATCAGGGACTTTTTTTATCCGGATGGCATTGAGTAGAAATAGAGGGATCAACTTGAAACCAAAGAAACTTTTCATGAACTTGAGGGGATATTTTTTCCACCCAAAAGGTTGGATCCGTATTCTTCTTAAATCATTTTCAATACGGTCAACTTTTGCAATATGGTTTGGCCAACATGTTGAATCACCATCCCATTGTAATAGTTCATTGAATACATAACTCACCGGAGCTTCTACGCCAATTTTGTGAATGTTCAGAACGGAATACCGGTTGGGGTCAATACCGGTTCGCTGCATCACCCGGTGGTTGTAATTATCCCTCTCCTCTGCCGAATCAAACTTGATCAGAGTAGCGTGCTCCGGCTTGTGCAACAGAAAATAGATTACATCTGTTACTAAACCTTTACTTCTTGAAGGCGGCTTTTTGTCACTTAGTTCATCCATTTAATTTGTCCAATGAACTTTGAAGTCATACATTTTTGAGGATATTAAAGTTAGGGAATGTCTCATTGAATCAAAAGCTAATTCTGAGTTAATTCCTTTCGGGGTGATATTCTGCCCTTTCCCAGGAGACTGAGTCTCTTTATCTGCTTTAATTCAGTTTTTAATAGTCTTGAAAAAAAGTGGTAACTTATTCAACAAACCAATTAATTAAACAAAAAAAACCTAGGAATTGTTACCAATTAAAATGACTGTTATTGGGGTGAAATACTATAATTCCATTCTCCGTGGAACGAACTACCAACAATACAAATTTCCTCCATTTGCTTTTCTGTTATCTTAATA
>JAUVKN010000026.1 GCA_030596245.1 Bacteroidia bacterium
TACGTTTCCATCCATGGAGAAAACACCGTCGGTAACGATGATACGGCACCGCTGCTCCTGTGCCTTGATCAGCTGTTGCTCCAGGTCTTCCATATCGGCGTTTTTATATCTGTAAAGCTGAGCATTGCAAAGCCTGACCCCGTCAATGATGGAAGCGTGGTTCAGGGTATCAGAAATGATAGCATCTTCAGCAGTAAGCAAGGGTTCAAATACACCACCGTTGGCATCGAAGCAAGCTGCATAAAGAATGGTGTCTTCCGTTCCAAAGAATGCAGCAATTTTTTGTTCCAGCACCTTATGCAGGTCCTGGGTACCGCAGATGAACCTTACCGATGACATGCCAAATCCATGGGTTTCAAGGGCATCCTTTGCGGCCTGGATCAAATCTGGATGATCGGATAGCCCCAGGTAATTGTTGGCGCAGAAATTCAAAACCTTCTGTCCGCTTTCAAGCTCAATTTCAGCTGTCTGGGAAGAGGAGATGATCCTTTCTGCTTTAAACAGACCCGCCTTTTGAATATTCTCAAGTTCAGTGGTCAGATGCTCCTTTATTTTTCCGTACATGGTTTAAGTATTTAGTTTGTTTTTAATCTCATTCAACATGATTTTGGTCATCATCTCCAGGTCATATTTTTGTTCAAATCCCCAGTCAATCCGGGCAATGGTGTCGTCCACGCTTTGTGGCCATGAATCGGCAATGGCCTGTCTGAAGTCCGGATTATACCGGATTGAAAATCCGGGGATCTGTTTTTGTATCTCCTTGTGTAGCTGGGCCGGAGTGATACTCATCCCTCCAATGTTATAACTGCTGTGAATGGTCAGTCGTGAGCGATCGGCTTCCATCAGCTGGATGGTAGCCTTGATGGCATCGGGCATAAAAAGCATGGGGAGCGAAGTTCCCTCTCCCAGAAAACAATCGTAACTGGCATGTCGAATGGCTTCATAGAAAATCTCAACAGCATAATCGGTGGTCCCTCCCCCTGCTTCAGTTTTATAGCTGATGAGCCCTGGATAGCGCAAACTCCTCACATCCACCCCGAATTTATTATAGTAATAGTCACACCACCGTTCTCCGGCAAGCTTGCTAATTCCATATACGGTGATGGGTTCCATGACTGCAAGCTGAGGTGTATTCCTGCGTATTGTGGTAGGGCCGAATACTGCAATGGAACTGGGCCAGAAGACTTTTTTTACCTCTTCCACCATTTTGGCCACCTCCAGGATATTCATCAGACTGTCCATGTTGATCTTCCAGGCCTGGGTGGGAAGTTTTTCAGCATTTCCTGACAGGACAGCAGCCAGGTGATAAATCTGATTGATTTTGTGCCGGATGATGAAATGGATCAGCTGCTTGTCGTCCATCACGTCCAGGACTTGAAAAGGACCTCCCTCCATAATATCCGGGGGCGCCTGCTTGATATCTGTTGCAAAAACATGCTCACCGCCATATCTCATTCTGAGTTCAACCACCAGTTCCGATCCGATCTGTCCGGCGGCCCCAATCACCATGATATTGTCCATGAAAAGTAGTTTTATTATATGAATGCGAAATTAGGGGTTTCTGCTACCCTAAAATATGATAAAAAACATAAATTTATCCGTAATTTACTTTTCCATTATGAGCGTTTATTTATGAAGCTTTCTGTAAATATTGTGGGAGCTGGGATTGCAGGACTTGCAACCTCAATACGCCTGGCCAGCAGGGGTCACCATGTAACAGTATTTGAGAAATCTGACAGACCTGGCGGAAAACTTGATTTCCTCCAATGGCAGGGATTCAGGTGGGATACGGGGCCTTCACTCTTTGCGCTGCCTGACATGGTTGAAGAGTTGTATGTGCTTGCGGGTGAGGAGATGAAGACATCCATACGGTACGAGAAGCTGGATGTTCTTACCCGCTATTTTTATGAGGATGGAAATGTATTAAATGCCTTTGGTGATCCTGATCATTTTATGGAGGAGGTGGAAAATGTTTTTGGTGAGCCGGCCCACAGGATTCAACAGTACTTCGAAAAAAACAAGAAAATCTATGAACTGACCAGTGATGTTTTCATATTCAGTAACTTCTTACGCATGGGCACCTTTATCTCCCAAAAGTTCATAAATGCACTTTTGCAGATATGGAAACTTGATTCCATGGTGACCATGCATGAGGCCAATGTAAAACGTTTTGAATCGAAACAACTAATTCAACTATTTGACCGGTATGCCACCTACAATGGATCGGATCCATACCGGGCCCCAGGAACACTCAATGTGATATCCCACCTGGAACACAATCTGGGAGCTTACTTCCCGGAGAAGGGAATGTACGCCCTGGCCACCGGACTCAAAGAACTGGCGGACAAAATGGGGGTTATTTTTCATTTCAATCAGCCTGTTGAAAAGATTGTCATGGCCAGGAAAGTAACTCAGGGGGTAGTGGTGGAAGGAGGAATCTATCCTTCGGATGTGGTGATCAGTGACATCGATCTCTTTTATCTATACAGGGACCTGCTTGAGGATGTCTCTTTTCCGGTAAAGCAGTTTAAAAAGGAGCGGAGTACATCAGCCCTGATCTTTTACTGGGCCATTGACAAGGATTTTCCCCAGTTGGACCTCCATAATATTCTGTTTTCGGCCAATTATCGGGAAGAATTCAGGGTTTTAAGTCATAAAAGGGAAGTCTATGAAGACCCCACAGTTTACCTGTTTGTCAGCTCAAAAAAGGTCTGGAACGATGCTCCTGAAGGACAGGAAAACTGGTACGTGATGGTCAATGTTCCCGAGAATCTTGGACAGGATTGGGATGCCCTTATTGAACAGACCAGAAGTAACATTATTAAAAAGATCGACCGGATGCTTGGGGTGAAGATTGAACCGTTGATCCTCAAGGAATTCGTGGCCGATCCAAGGTCCATTGAAGCCAATACTTTTTCTCACAGGGGAGCATTGTATGGCAATAGTTCCAACAGTCGTGTTGCCGCGTTTAGCCGGCACCCAAATTTCATTAAGAAATACAAAGGACTTTACTTCGTAGGAGGAAGCGTACATCCTGGTGGAGGAATTCCGCTCTGTCTGGCATCGGCGAAGATTGTTGATCAGCTTATCAAATAGATAGATGAATCGTTTCCTGGAAAAAATCAGATCAAAATATCCATTGCCTGTAATTGTAGTATACTTTATGATGGGCGGTGGACTTGCAAGTGGACAAGATTATCAATCAAGGATTTACAATGCGTATCTTCTGAAGAACATGGATTCCTGGAAAGAGGTAATGGTAGAAATGGAGTCGAATTACCAGATTACTGCAGACAAGAATTTATTGTATGATATCATTGAAGTTGAGTATGGATATATTGCGTATTGTATATCTGTGAAAAGGAGAAAGGAAGCAAGGGAGGTACTTGAAAGGGCAGTAGGGTACGTCAATCTGATTTTAGTGAATGATGAGAAGAATCCAAGGATTTACAGCCTCCAGGGAGCTTTCTATGGATTCAGGATATATCTTGAACCTTTCAGGGCGATAAAAAACAGAAACCACTCCATTGAGGCCAATCAAATGGCCATCGGACTGGGACCAAACGAACCTCAGGCATGGATGGAAAAGGCAAATATTGCATTCTATACACCTGCCATTCTGGGGGGATCAAAAAAGAGGGCTGTCCCACTCTATGAAAAAGCGATCCGGTTATTCGAATTAACTCCTGAGCGTACATGGCAGAACTGGATCTACCTGAATTGTTTGGCGGGACTGGGTATAGCTTATGAAAAAGCAGGACAGATCAGGGATGCAGACGTGGTTTACAGAAAGCTTCTGGAGCTGGAACCCTCCTTCAGCTGGGTCAGGGATGATCTCTATCCGCAGTTCCTGGAAAACCATTCAATGAATTGATCCCCACTACTAAACCATTTATCTATATTTGTCCAGTTTGAAGAATGAACCAGTAATAGTTTTCGCATGAATCAGAATATCAGGGTCAGATTTGCACCCAGTCCCACGGGCCCTCTTCACATAGGAGGATTAAGAACAGCCCTTTTCAATTACCTCTTTGCCAGGAAGCACGGTGGTACTTTTATTATGCGTATTGAAGATACAGATCAGACCAGGTTTGTTCCCGGTGCAGAAGATTACATTGTTGAATCGCTGGAATGGTGCGGTTTGATTCCTGATGAGGGTCCCAGACAGGGTGGAGGTTTTGGCCCTTACCGGCAATCGGAGCGTAAGAATCTGTATGAAGAATATGCAATGGAACTCATTTTGAAGGGCTATGCTTATTATGCTTTTGATACACCGGAAGAACTTGAGAATCTCAGAAAAAAACAGGAAGCCAAGGGTGAGACTTTTGTATATGATGCGAGTGTACGGGAGTCTTTGAAGAATTCCCTAACCATGGACGAACAAGCTGTGGAAAAATCAATTGTTTCGGGGACACCCTATGTCATCCGGTTCAAGTTCGAGTCCAATCAGGTGATCGAAATGCAGGACCTGGTCAGAGGCGAATTATCGGTCAACAGTTCTACACTGGATGATAAGATCCTTTTTAAATCAGACGGAATGCCAACATACCATCTTGCCAATGTGGTGGATGATAACCTGATGGCCATTTCTCACGTGATACGCGGAGAGGAATGGTTGCCTTCGTTACCTCTTCATGTCTCACTTTACCGTGCCTTTGGATGGGAACACCTGATGCCACAATTTGCGCACCTTCCATTAATTCTGAAGCCCACCGGCAAAGGAAAGTTGAGCAAAAGGGATGGAGAGAAGGGCGGATTCCCTGTTTTCCCCCTGGATTGGAAGGATCCGGAATCTGGTGAAATTTCTCCGGGTTACAGGGAAGAGGGTTACCAATCCGATGCCTGTATCAACATGCTTGCATTGCTTGGATGGAATCCCGGAACGGAGCAGGAGCTCTTTACACTTGAGGAGCTGATCTTTGAATTTCAGTTAGAAAAGGTGGGGAAATCGGGATCAAGATTTGATCCTGAAAAGGCAAAGTGGTTTAACCACCAGCATCTTCAGATGATGCCTGATGGTGATATGATTGCCGCATTTTATAAAGCATTGAAATTAAATGGAGTCAATTGCGACAAGTGTCAAATAGAAACACTTATACCAATTATTAAACCTCGGATAAATTTCATTCATGAGGTATGGGATCAGTCATGGTTTTTCTTTCAGGCTCCTTCATCCTTTGACCCGGGAGTCATTAAAAAGAGATGGAGAGAGGATACTCCTGATCAAATGAGCCTGCTGGTGGAGGCCATTCAGGATTGTGAACCATTTACAATTGAATCAATTGAATCTGGAGTGAAGGGTTTGATTGTGGAAAAGCAGTGGGGCATGGGAACAATTATGAATGCATGGAGGCTGTTGCTTGTTGGAGCGGCCAGGGGACCGGGTCTTTTTGAGTTGGCTGCTTTTCTGGGTAAGGCAGAGGTAATCAACAGGATGAAAACCGGAATAGAGCAGATAAACAGGTAATTTCAAAAACCAGAAATTATGCAAAAAGCAAATAAGATCTTTATCAACATTCATGGACACAGACAAGCAAATAACATCCAGGAGTGGGTGATGATGAATCTGATGGCAAAAGATTACCCCCCTGAGGATATAGAAAACGGATACTATTCGGTCGGATACCACCCTTACAATGTTGGCAAGGTGGACGATGAGGATACACTCAAAAAGGTGCGACTCTCCACTGAGAATCTCAATGTTTTTGCAATCGGGGAGATTGGCCTGGATAAATCCATTGAGGCACCGCTCGAACATCAGATGCGTGTTTTTGAATCGCAGGTTGAAATAGCAGAGTTTGCAGATCTGCCGGTGATCCTTCATGTGGTAAAGGCCTTTAATGAATTGGTTGAATTTATGAAAGTTCATAAGCCAGTGGTTCCCATGATCATTCACGGTTATAATGGCAGCTCCCAGATGGCCGAAACACTGTTAAATTCAGGGTTCCTGTTATCCTTTGGAGAAGCTATTGCAAAAGAACACTCCAAAATCGTTGAATCACTGTTAACGGTCCCGGTTGATAAGCTGTTCTTTGAAACCGATGAAGGTGATCTGGATATCAGGGAAATCTATCATTTCGCCGCTGAGGTGAAGGGAATCTCTTTGGATCACCTGCGTGTTCAGATCTATGAGAATGCAAGGACCCACCTTACCAGGTTTGCTGACCTCTTTTGATTCCCTTTTACATGAAAAATACAAATCCACACCCAGGCTGGCAGGAGCGCTCCATTCAGCTGATTGGTGAGGAGAAATTCTCCATACTCCAGGCCACCAATGTACTGGTAGTAGGTATGGGAGGTGTTGGAGCTATGGCTGCCGAGATGATCTGCAGAAGCGGAGTGGGTAGCATGACCATCATTGATGGAGATATTGTACAACCCGGAAACCTGAATCGGCAGATTCCGGCCATCCACAGTACCCTGAACAGATCGAAAGTGGAGGTTATGGGAGAGCGGTTAAATGACATTAATCCCGGGTTGAAACTGACCACACTTCACGAATTCATAAAGGATGAAAGGATTCCTGAGATCCTGGATGAATCCTTTGATTATGTGGTGGATGCCATAGATACCCTGACACCAAAAATCTACCTGATCTATCATACTGTAAAAAGTGGTCTCAGACTCACCAGCTCTATGGGCTCTGGCGGAAAGCTGGATCCATCCCAGGTGAAGGTGGCTGACTTTTGGGAGACCTATAATTGCAGGCTGGCCTATATACTGCGTAAAAAACTGCGAAAAATGGATGTGCAGGGCGGATTCAAAGTTGTATTCTCCACCGAGCAGGTGTTGAAGGAGACGGTTCTCCCCGTGGAGGGAGAACCCAATAAAAAATCTACGGTGGGTACAAGCGCTTATATCCCAGCCATTTTCGGCGCTATGCTCGCCTCCATTGTGGTCAGGGACCTGGTGGATAATCCCGGTGAATAGTTGATAAAAAGCAGGATTTCAAGGATTTTGTGCAACCATAATCCCTAATTTGCCGTTAAACAACTAGAAAAAGTCCAATCTAAAAACGGAATGATTATGAAAAAGCTAATATTAGTTCTGGTAGTATCAATGTTTGTGTTCACTATGGCGGATGCCCAGTTGTTCAAATGGGGGATCAAAGGCGGTGTTGGTTTTTCCTCTCTGAAGATGGAAGAAATTATGGGTATTGATGATGGAACCGATGTATATAATCTTGTCACAGGGGACGGAGTGATGGGTTACCATGTGGGGTTACAGACCCGCATTAAAGTAGCCATGATTCTGATTCAGCCCGAGGTCTATTTCAATGCCGGGGGCGGTACCCTGGAGCAGGTGGTTGATAACGGAGCCACTACGGTGCTGGATGTGAAATTCAGCAGGATTGATGTTCCACTTTTGGTGGGAGTGAAGTTTGGACCCATAAGGATCAATGCCGGACCTGTTGGTTCATATGTATTGAGCGAGACCACTGATCTTACCGAGATTCAACCCGATTATACACTCTTTACAAATTCCATGACCTGGGGATTCCAGGCAGGTCTCGGTGTAGGTTTAAGCAAATTATCCATTGATGCCAGGTATGAAGGATCACTGAGTGAGCTGGGAGAAACACTCAGTATCGGTGGAAGCGAATTTGCCCTGGATGCCCGGCCCAGCCAGTGGATCATCTCCCTGGGTTACTGGTTCTAGTATCCGTAAGAAACAGATCGTTGATCAGATATTAATGGGGCTGCCTTTTTGGTAGCCCTTTTTCTATGAAATCGGCCCTCTTCAAGTGATAGAATTACCTGCAAATATGAAGCGTATTAAAGGATCCATTTTTTGTCATGCGTGGTATAATCCAGCACCCTGATGTTCAGATATTTTCCCAGTCGAAGCGCTTCTGAGGTCATTTTGTCAAATGAGCCTCTGCATATGCTGATATACCGCTCATCGCCTTCTACAACCAGGTTGACCTTATAGGCCTTCGCTCCCTTTTTGTCCTCCGGAAGCACCATGGGAGAAGGTACGCTTCTTCGACTGCTCAGATTGATGCGTACTACCGTCACATAGGAGGGAGTGGACATAGCCTCCCACCGCCCGATCTTCAGCCAGAGGAAACGGTCATATTTTATAAGTTGTCTTTTTCCCTGATCGATTTTAACACCCTGGTATGAAAACGAAAGCAGAACTCCCAGAATCACTGAGATGGATGCACCAATAAACTCCGAATAGACAAGGAAGGCGAAAGCCAATATTGCCATTACCAGGGAGAAGATCCTGAAATAGTATTTCTCATAAATGTAGATTGCAGGAGGCATCTGTGGTGACAAGTTAAGAAACTTTGGTTTATATTTAGAAATCCTGTGGAACCTTCCTCAGCTATGCTGCAAAAAAACTGGACAAGAAATTTTAACAATGAAAAAGAAGATCTTATCTGGGCTGGAGTTTGTCACGCTCTTTTTCGGGATCCCCCTGGTGATCTACTTCGACAGGGATTTTATCCACCCCATTATGATCATTCTTCCTGTGCTGGTTTTTATCGGGGGAGTCTACTTTGCGCGTGTTTACCAGCAGACCCGCAGTGTCTTGTTTACATCGGTACTCCATGGATTGATGGGGATCATTATATTTGGGGTGGGACTGGGTCAATACTTCTGGCTGGATATCCCGGTGTAGGAGTGGTAAAGAAAAAAAATTAAGTTGATATGAAAAAGATTGTTGTGATTTTTGTTTGGATATGGGCGGCGGGAGCGATGGCCCAGGAACCTATTGAATTGATTACCTACAACATCAGGATGAATACTTCGGGTGATGGAGAACATGCCTGGCCTCACAGGAAACAGAATGTGGTGGCGTTGTTCAGGTTCCACAGGGCAGCGATATTCTGTGTTCAGGAGGCCCTGCCTGAACAGATGGATGATCTTGCGAAGGCTTTCCCAGGTTTCACCTATGAAGGAGTTGGAAGAGATGACGGGAAACAGAAGGGAGAATTTTCGGCTGTTTTTTACAATCATTACCGGTTTGAGAGGCTGGATGGAGGCACTTTCTGGTTGTCAGAAACGCCCGGACAATGTAGTTTTGGATGGGATGCAGCATGCCGGAGGGTCTGCTCCTGGGTAAAGTTAAAAGAGACCTCTTCCGGTCATGTGATGTATGTATTCAACACCCATTTTGACCATAGAGGAGAGGTAGCACGAAAGGAATCAGCCAGCCTGATTCTTAAAAGAATTGACAAGATCTCGGGAGATAAGCATCCCGTGGTGCTGTGTGGTGATTTTAACCTGGATCCCACATCGGCTCCTATCGCATTGATCCGCGAAAAACTTCATGATTCCTTTGAAGTATCGGTGCAACCACCTTATGGATCTGTGGCTACTTATCATGGATTTACCTACGATGATCCACCCAAAAAACGAATCGATTATGTGTTTGTTTCGGAGGGAATCAAGGTTCTAAGGTATGGGGCAATGACCGACTCCAGGGACCGTGCGTTCTTTTCAGATCACCTGCCGGTATTGGTTACACTGGAATTGTAACAGGTATACAATCTATTGCTACTTTTGTCCGTATGTCTCTCCTTCGAAACGCTTATTATGCCCTTCCCCCGGTGGTACGAAGAGTATCCCGGAGGATTTATTATATGCCCGTTGACCTCTATGCCTCTGTCACAGGGGCCAGAGGCACCATGATCCCTCCAAAAGGAAAGATCTTCATTGGCGGCGGGGATTTTGTCAGCACAGGGGAATCGATCAAGGATCAGTTGGTAGCGCTGGGAGGATTAGAACCGCACCACAGATTGCTGGATGTGGGCTGTGGATTAGGCAGGGTAGCTGTGCCTCTTACTGCCTATCTGGGAAATGAGGGATCCTACGAAGGATTTGACATTGTGAATTCGGCCATCAAGTGGTGTCGAAAGAGGATCGGCAGCCGTTTTTCAAACTTTCAGTTTACACACATCGATTTGAAAAACGATCTCTATAACCTTCGAACCGAAGATGAAGCAAAGGACTTTGTGTTCCCTTATTCAGATGCTGAGTTTGATATGGTAATCCTGACTTCTGTTTTCACACACATGCTGCTGGCCGATGTGGAGAATTACCTGGACCAGATCTACAGGGTATTGAAACCTGGCGGAGTCTGTTTTGCCACTTTTTTTATTATGAATCAGGAAACGCACGATTTCATGCAGCAATCGGGCAAGGAGATGTTCCAAACAGCGCTTGATCATCACTACCTGTTCCATGCGAAGGTTAAAGAAGCCAATGTGGCTTACGATGAAGCGTATCTGGCTGAACAGATGATCGGATCAAAGGGATTCACACTGGACCAGGTCCACTATGGCTTTTGGTCGGGCCGGCCAAAAACATCCTTGGATAATTTCCAGGACATCTTTGTTTTTCATAAATCATAAGCATTTCATGAAGCCCAGGTATTCAGGCTGAGATACAGGCACAAATTCTTACTGATCAGGATTATTCGCGGGCTTCATATTCTTTCAAGCTCATCTTATCTGCTCATTGTAATACCAACCGATTTGATGGGACCGCCCATGGGAGGGTGCATCTTTCGGATCCTAACTGTGGCTTTTTCAATTCCATCCATCTCGCTAAATAATGCATCAAGTATCCGTTTGGCAATATTTTCCAACAGGTTGGACTTCTTCCGGCGCATCTCTTTTTTAATAAGTTGGTAAGCTTGCTGGTAGTTCACGGCGTCGGCCAGCTGGTCGGATTCAGCTGGCGCCAAAAGGTTAGATTCAATCTCCAGGTCCACCAGGAACCGGTTCCCCACAATCTGCTCTTCCTGATAATGTCCATGGAAAGCGTAGAACTCCATCTCTTCGATAACTATTTTGCCCATATGCGGATGCGTTTGATGAATGTTTAATTCCCACTGCAAATTTATTAATTTTACGACGCTTTAAAGGATGAATGATGACAGATCATAAAGAAGATACCAGCGAAAAGAGAAGCCTGAACTTTATTGAGGCCATTGTGGAAGAAGATTTGCGGCAGGGAAGAGACGATGGCAAGGTACATACAAGGTTTCCTCCCGAACCAAACGGGTATCTTCATATTGGGCACGCCAAGGCCATTTGTCTCGATTTTGGCATTGCTGAGAATTACAAGGGCAAGTGTAACCTCAGGTTCGATGATACCAATCCTACCAAAGAGGATGTGGAGTATGTTGATTCCATCAAGGAAGATATAAAATGGCTGGGTTTTGACTGGGAAGAGAGGGAGTATTATGCCTCCGACTATTTCGGACAATTGTTTGATTTTGCGGTTGACCTGATAAAAAGGGGGCTGGCCTATGTGGACGACCAGTCCTCTGAAGAGATGGCCAGTCAGAAAGGAACCCCCACCGAACCGGGAAAACACAGTCCTTTCAGGGAGCGTTCCGTGGAGGAGAACCTGAACCTGTTTCAACGAATGAATGCCGGTGAATTTCCCGAAGGATCCAGGGTGTTGCGGGCTAAGATAGACATGGCTTCTCCCAACATGCACATGCGCGATCCCGTGATCTATCGCATCCTTTTTCATCCACACCACCGCACCGGTGATGCATGGAAAGTATACCCCATGTATGATTTTGCACACGGACAGTCAGACTATTTTGAAGGGGTGACCCACTCATTGTGTACCCTTGAATTTGAGGTGCACCGACCGCTCTATGATTGGCTGGTTGAACAGCTGATGACCGATAATTACAGGCCAAGGCAAACCGAATTTAACCGGTTGAACCTGAGCTACACGGTACTAAGCAAGCGGCTTTTGCTTGAACTGGTCGAGAAAGGACATGTAAAGGGATGGGACGATCCCAGGATGCCAACCCTTACCGGACTGCGCAGAAGGGGATATACCCCCGAATCGATCCGGAATTTCAACGATAGCATCGGGTATACCAAGGTAATGGCCAACAATGATGTAAGCCTCCTTGAATATGCGGTCAGGGAGGACCTCAACAAAAAGGCTCCTAGGGTGATGGGCGTACTCAACCCGTTGAAGCTGATCATTACCAATTACCCAGAGGACAAAACCGAGGAGATGGAGACCATCAACAACCCGGAAGATGAGTCCATGGGCAGCCGCACCATTCCCTTTTCAAGGGAGATCTATATTGAGAAGGAAGATTTTATGGAAGAGCCTCCAAAGAAATTCTTCAGGTTGGGTCCTGGTAGAGAGGTTAGGCTGAAATCGGCTTACATCATTAAATGTGATGATTACAGGAAGGATGAGGATGGCAATGTTGTTGAGGTGTATTGTACCTACGATGAAGCCACACGCAGCGGAGGACCCGAGGCCAACCGGAAAGTAAAGGGAACCCTTCACTGGGTATCTGCAAAACATGCCATTGAGGCGGAGGTGAGATTATTTGACAGGTTGTTCAGTGATCCTGAACCAGCCGGTCATAAAGATAAAAGCCCCATCGATTTCCTTAACCCCGATTCCCTGAAGGTGATCACCGGGTATGTTGAGCCCTCATTAAATAACGCCAGTCTACTGGATCAATTTCAGTTCCAGCGTCTTGGCTATTTTAATGTGGATCCTGACACTACTCCCGATCACCTGGTCTTTAACCGTACAGTTCCGTTACGGGACAATTGGGCAAAGAAAAGCTGAGGATCATACCGAACCACACAGTAAATGATATGTAAAAATAAACCCGCCGAAGCGGGTTTGGAATTATGACTTGTGGTTGTACAGGTGTACGTCCTGTTGCGGGAATGGAATGGAAATGCTCGCAGAATCGAACTGCTTTTTCACATTTTCTGTGATATCAAAGAAGAGTGACCAGTAGTCCTCAGATTTTACCCAAACCCTTAACTTCAGGTTTACAGAGCTGTCGGCCAATGCCTCCACCATCACCTCGGGAGGATTGTCTTCTTTAAGAACGCGGTCGTCTTTCTGAGCCATCTTCAAAAGGATCTCTTTGGACTTATCAATGTCATCGCTGTACCCGATTCCGAATGAGAAATCGATACGCCGGGTAGGCATAGCTGAGAAATTGGTAATCGATCCGGTGGCAAGTGGGGAGTTGGGGATGATCACTATCCTGTTGTCGGGTGTTGACAGTACGGTAGTGAATATCTGGACCTCTTTAACCGTGCCCATAAAACCCTGGGCTTCAATAAAATGTCCAACTTCATAGGGTTTAAACAGAAGAATCATCACACCTCCTGCAAAGTTTTGGAGTGTACCCTGAAGGGCCAGACCCACAGCCAGACCTGCAGCACCCAGTACTGCAATAAAGGAGGTCATCTGAATACCCACCATTCCCATCACACTGATGATGAGCATGACCTTCAGAAGGATGTTGGTCATGGATTTGAGAAACGGGATCAGTAATTCATTCACATTCCCCTTTTTCATCATTTTTACCATTGCTTTGGTGATCCACTTGATCACAATCAGGCCAATAATAAGAACAACCAGGGCCATAATGAATTTCATACCATAGCGAACAGCCAGCGCATAAATACTTTCTAATACATCTTGAAAATTTTCCATTTGATTTCTTTTTAGGGTTTATTTGATAACCATCCACGAACCATTTTGTTGAAGTTACGAAGTTTTTTTTTCAAAACTCATTGAATCCTGCTCGCGTATTGACTGCGTCGAGCTCGTAAAAACTCGGTTCCCCGCTGCTTGCGGCGAGGAGCTTCAATTTGGGGTGCTTAAGCGACAAGTCCAAATAAAAACCCCGACCTGTTGAGATCGGGGTTTGCAAACAGAGTATTAAGCTAATTATTCTTTGATGAACCTGGAACTAAATGTTCCGCGGTTCGAATCAACCGTAATGAAATAGAGGCCTGATTTAAGATCAGAGACTTCGATGACCTCACGGTCTGATCCCAGAAACTCAAATGACCTTACAGCTTGTCCCACCACATTAGAGATGGTTACACTGTTCATACCAGGATACTGAACTGTGATCCTCTCAGCAGCCGGATTTGGATAAATGCTGATATCGACCAATTTATTCACACCTACCGAGGTTGCTGCAGCCCAGTCAATGTTGTCGATGTAGCATGTGGATCCGACTCCTCCCCTTTCTTCAGGAAAATCAGGGAAAAAGACAAGACGGTCGAAGGAGTTACCAATGACAGAGGTAAAGTCAAATGTAATTAACTCCCATTCACCGGTGGTAGTATTGGCCATCAGCACCTCCACAGGATCCACTCCTGTTCCTTCAAGTTTCAGGCCGCATCTTGAAGTCACATCCTTATGAACCATCATCTCCAGCAGGTAATTATCAGCGGTAATCTCGATGGGCCCAAAGGCATCTGACCATGCTCCTACCCATGGATCTGCATTGGTAAGAACCGTAAACAGTATGCAGCTATCAGAAGCGTTGATACCGTCTTTGGCAGGATTTTCAACCATCCCAAAATTCTCAGGAGCATCACCTGCATTGGCAAACTGAGTCCAGGATGTATCTGCCATGGCAGTTTCAAAATCAGCAGGAAGCTGCGCATTCAGGCCAATGCTGAAAACGGCAAGTAATAAAAGTGTAATAGTTGTTTTCATAATTTATATTTTTAGTTAATAATCAAATAGTTAAAGACTAAAAGCAATTCAATCATGCAAAGTGGACCTCCTTTCCTGGTTTTTATGGTTTGTATTTACTGTAAAATGATCTTGATCGTTTTAACCTCACTGTTATTCATTGTTAGCCTGGCCAGATAAAAACCAGGATTCATAACCTTCCCATCAATCTCATAAGCATGCCTTCCAGGAAGGATTCTTTCCTGGTTGACAATCGTCCGGACTTTGATACCGGTTATAGTATATAGCGCAAGGTGAACGTCGGATTGTTCACTGACTGTAAATTGCACTTCAAAATTTGATGAAGAGGGGTTTGGAAAGACAGCAAGTTCAAAGTCTGCAGAGATCTCTTCAATTGAGTTTGGAGAATCATAAAACCCAATGGCATCCAGCATGGGTTGTATTTCGGGATTGGACATAAACAGGTTCCATAATAACTGACTCCTGTGGTTTTCAATCATAAGGATGATGGGACCCTGGTCAATGGCCAGGTAAGAGCTTGCATACCAGTCCCGTTGTTGATTAAAGGCATCTATAAATCCCATCCATCCCCAGGTTTTATCCCCGAGCTCGCGGTAAAAATGTTTCAGCGCAAGCATAGACTCATCCGGGGAATAGGGGAATGATGACAATGCAGCGGTGGGAGTGATGGTCCCATTGTCCCTGGAAGAATTTGGCTCATGGGCCATGTACCCATCAGGATCATCACTGGCAGTCAGACCCCAGCAGTTTGCACTGTACCCTGTAAAACCTTTGGGATTTTCTTCACAATAGGCCTGCTGCACCAGGGAATGATTCCGGTTCTGGTCAAAATAGTTGGCATACCCATCTGCCTTATCCCTCGGATCAAATCCCACAAAGGAGTAGTGCGCAAAAAAGAGAGGTCCTCCATAATCCTTTCCTACATAAAGAGGATGTCCATAAAAACTATCGCCGTTTGTATAGTTTGAATTTTTAGCCCAGCCTGTATTCCACATGCTTGCCGGAACACCATGGGTAGGAGAGGCGATGGCAAGGAGGTAGACAATCGCCGCCTCGTTCCATCCTGCAACTGTCATATTCATTTCCCAATCGTAGGATGGGGACCAGTGCCAGTAAATGGAAGAGGAACCGTTTTGACGGTACCAGTCCCATTCAATCCCTTCCCAAAGGTCAGTGGCCATCTGTACGATCTGCTTTTCATCAGAATTGTCACCATCAAAATACTGACGGATCGTAAGCAGTCCCTGTGCCGTATATGAGGTTTCCACAATATCACCTCCATTATCTTTGGTTGAAAAGGGAATCACTGTTCCGGTGTTGCCATTGATCCAGTGGGACCAGGCGCCATGAAAACGATCAGCTGTAGATAAAAAGTTCAGGATCTTCAGGGTCCGGGTCACCCCTTCCTCTCTTGTGATGTATCCTCTTTCTATCCCGACAGGAATGGCCATGATTCCAAAACCGGAACCGCCCGATGTGACTGTGTTGCCCGAACTGTTCCTCTCTCGTGTCATTCCGGATGCTTCATGGGCGAAATCCCAGAAATAGCGGAAGGTGTATTCCTGAACCATATCCAGGAGTTCTTCGTCGGTCATGGGATGTGTTGTGGCACTTACAACCCCGGAAGGATCCGAAGGATTATTTGCCTCATTCAGTGCTTTTACCCTGTAGTTTGCCTCTACTGTTTCACCCAGCGATTTTACCCAATCAATATGGATGAGGGTGTTTTCATCCACCCGGGCAATTGTTGTATAGTTCAATCCTCCATTCAGCGATCGTTCAATTTCATATCCGGAGACATGGGTTTCCGGATTCAAATCCCAGGAGAGTTCAATATGATATTCGTAAGCTGAAGCAGCAAGACCCTGAGGTGCAGATACTGGTGGAACCGTTCCGTCTCCTTTATTCACCCTCATGTTGTCGATCAACAGGGTATGTTCAACCTCATCGGTATTGCCCTGAGCAAATCCAATGGTTTTAATCTTGCTATAGTCCACTCCATCCCCCGAAGTGAGAAAAGAGGACATTGGAATGGTCATCCTGGTCCATATACCCGCAGCAAGATCGCCTGACCAGCTTGATATGGAAAGGAAAACACTTTTCTTATTGGTGACATCCTCCATGAAAACTTTGGGAAGATCAGCACTGGTTATTCCCTCAATACTCTGCAACCAGAAAACCAGGGTATCGGTATCGTTTATGTCATTTGCTGTCCAAGATTCGCCGGCGGCAATGGCCAGCCAGTCTCCTTCGGATACCGAACGCCATTTCAACCTTAAGGCATTGACGCCCTGCTGTGCTGGTATCACAGATTCTACAGGAAATTTTCGCAGGTCAGGTTCCTGCTTCCTTTCCAGTTCGCTTGGAGGAGTCAACTCCATCCAGCTGTAATCGTAGTAGTCATTGCCGGGGCTGTCCTGGAAATAGAGATAGGTCTGGGCTTGTAAAACCGAGGGCCCAGTTAAAAATCCAAGAACAAAAGTAACCGGTATCAATATTTGTTTCATGTAGAGTATCTTCATAATCATCATTTAATAGAGCGGTTCATGATTGTTTATGAATCCGCTTTGTAACTAAATCCCAATTTCTTCAATCCGTTTTGTACCTCTTCATTGCTCATAAACAGATCCCAGAGCAGTCCGGTCCTGTAGTTCTCGATCATCACCACAATGGGACCCTGATCAATGGCCAGGTACCGTTGCGGAAACCAATCCTCTTCCAGGCTGAATGCATCATAGAAACCATAGGGACCCAACACTCTTGTTCCTAATGAATCATAAAAATAGCGGGCCGCTTTCATGGATTGTTCCGGAGTATAAGGAAAAGAGGAAAGTGCTGCTGTGGGTGATATCACCCCAAGATCCCTGGCAGGACTGTGTGCAGAGTATCCGTTCAATGAGTAACTGGCCGATAGTCCCCAGCAGTTCTCGCCAAAACCTTTGTAGTTGTGTGGATTTTCAACACAATGGTAATAATTAATGAGGGCATGGTTTACATTGTGTTGCCAGTAGTCCGAATAGGCATCTTTTAAATTCCGGGGATCCAATCCCAGGTATGAGTAGTGAGACCAGAACAACGGACCGCCGTATTCCATAGCACCATTGTGATTCATGTCCAATAAAAGATCATAGCGATAGTTCTCGCCTTTGATTCCGCCATCCCGGGCCCATCCATGGTGGAATGCATCTTCCGAAATGGGATGTGTGTTGGACGAAGCTCCCATGACATACGTAATCATACATTCATTATAACCCCTCACATTGAGGTTCATCTCAAATTCATATTCGGGTGACCAGTGCCAGTGAAGTACCGGTCCTCCACCTTTTTGATACCAGTCCCACTCAACATCATCGCAAAGCCTGGTAATGCGTTTTTGCAATTCCGCCTCCACAGCATCTTCTGCATCGAGGTAGGGTCGCACCGTGAGCAATCCCTGTACCAGATAGGCGGTTTCAACCAGGTCCCCGCCATTGTCTTTAAGGCTGAACGGTTTTACCTCACCTGTTTCACCATTGAGCCAGTGCGGCCAGGCACCATGAAAACGGTCACTCTTTTCAAGAAATTCAATGATTCTTGTCAATCTCCTTATGCCCTCCTCCCGGGTAATAAAACCTCTTTCCATGCCTACAACAAGGGCCATTAGTCCGAATCCGCCTCCTCCTGAAGTGATAATGTGCTTATCATCCTGGGGATAAACTCCATCCACATGGAACCGCTCCCTGGCCATTCCTGAAACCGGTTCTGCCCCATCCCAGAAGTACTGAAAAGTGAGGAGCTGAATGGTATCCAGAAGCTGCTCATCGGTGAGGGAGCTAGCGTTTCCTGAAATATCTACACCAGCGGATGAGCTGTTGTATGAAATCAATGCAACGATGGAGAGCATCATACTCACATGGACTATAATACGGGTTAAGATTCTACGGGTTCTGTTCCTGTTCATAGAAAAATCATTTTTGAGTTACCATCCCGGATTCTGCTCCAGCTGGCCGCCACTTAAGTCAATTTCTGTCTGAGGGATTGGGTACCACTCATGTTTACCGCTCTGGAAACCATATTTAGCCAGTACCGAGGCAGCTTGTCCGGTCCTTAACAGATCCCAGTAACGATCCTGCTCGCCTGCAAGTTCCAGCCGACGCTCTTCCCAGACATCCTCCAGGGATGGATTGCCAATGGGCGCCAGGTTGGCGCGGATACGCACCCTGTTTAGTGGTGTGGCCACATCACCTCCTGTATGGGAGGCTGCCTCAGCGTTGATCAGGAGAATGTCTGCAAAACGCAGGATCCTGACATTCTGATCGCAACCATATGGTCCGGTTACCCTGTCAATCCGCGTAGGCACATAAACTTTTCCATTGTACCGGGGCAGGTCTACCCCCTCCATGACATCGACCCCCTCAATGAGATCTCCATCATCGGTTACATCTCCTTTATAAATGATGGTTACTTTTTTCCTTACAGTATCTCCTGCATCATCAAAGGCATCTGCCAGTTCATCGGTAGGTACAAACCAGCCCCACCCGAATTGGCCCCTGACCGCTTGTGTCTCTGCAAACTGGCTATTGGAAAGACCTCCCTCGCCCGGAACCTGGGTAGCTACTATTTCAAACAGGGATTCCTCACAGAATTCCTGTTCTGGCCTGAACAACTGGTAAAAATCTGGATAGAGATCAAAAGGACCGTTGTTGATGATATCATCCGAAACTGATTTGCAGTCGGTCCACTCTTCTTTGTACATCAGCACCTTGGCCAGAAGGCCCTTGGCTACCCACCTGGTTGCACGTCCAAATTCACTGGAAGGGATCGTTTCCGGAAGCTCAGGAATAGCCGATCTCAAATCAGATTCTATAAAGTCCCAGGTCTCTTCAAGGGTCGTTCTGACCAACCCCTCCGGTCCGGCCGGAACCTCTTTTATAAGCGGAACACCTCCATAGGCCCTGACCAGGTAATAATAGTGGAACGCACGCATGAAAGTGGCTTCGGCAATCATCCTGCTTTTCATTCCTCCATCCATTTCAATGTCGGGTATATTGGTGATTACCTGGTTTGAAAGGTTAATCCCTTCATATCGACCTGTCCAGAAATCCTTGATCTGTCCCTGCGTTTTGGTATGCAGGAAATTGTCATAATCATTGGCCCAGGATCCATCACCCGGGCTGCTTCCCTTCAGGATTTCATCTGAAGGAAGCGATCCAAGAATGAGATAACTAAAGGCTGAAATATTCCAGGACCTAAGGTAGCCATACATGGCATTGACAGCTTGCTGGGCATCATCCTGGGAATTAAAGAATTGCTCCTGGGGTATTTCACCTTCGGGAGGAAACTCCAGGTAATCCTCACAGGAGACCAGTAATGCCAGAATGATGATTGGAAGAAATATATATCTTTTCATGGTTCTATATCTTTTTCGATGGTTCATGGGTTAGAAATTCAGGGTTAGACCAAATGAAGTGATCCAGGAGAGTGGATAGACTCCGTAATCCATACCTGCTGTAGATGGACTACCACCCGGGATTTCTGGAGAAAAGCCGTTGTATGAAAAGGTGGTAAACGGATTCTGTGCACTTACGTATACCCTGATGGATTCACTGGAGATGCGATCCGTGATCCTTTTAGGTATGGTGTAACCAACCTGGATATTTCGAATGCGAAAATAGGCACCGGACTCCACGAAGAATGTGCTCGGATAGGCATTTTTGCCCCCGGCTACATCGGCAGAAGGATATGAATTGCTTGTTCCCTCTCCATGCCACCTGTTTTCCGCAAAATCTGCATCATAATTCTCATTGCCATAGCGATTTGGTCTCTTGGCGTTGTAAATTTTATTACCACTAACCCCGTGCAGCTCCAGGCTGAAGTCCAGAGGACCGTAATTGATACCCATATTAAATGCGTAAAGTATTTTTGGAGTATAGCTACCATAGGGAATCCTGTCGGTATCATCTATGAAACCATCTTCATTTTGATCCACAAAGCGGAAGTCACCCGGAACCGCATCGGGCATGATCTGGTTACCCTCTCCATCGGTATAACCAGTAACCTCATCAAAACTCTGGAATACTCCGTCTACCTCCAATACATAGAATTCGCCAATGGGATGCCCCTCCTGGGTATAGGTCGCCA
>JAUVKN010000229.1 GCA_030596245.1 Bacteroidia bacterium
TGCATCTCCTTCGCTTTTGGTATCACCACCTGCAATAAATGTAAAAGGTTGTGGCCGGTCAGGTGCCGTTCTGAACCAATATCTTGCACTAAGGCCCGCACTATCTTTTACAACAAAGTAATAGGCTTTGTCAGGATGCAAATCCACAAGATTCACATAGCGTGTATTCATCTCATAAAAATCGAGCGCACGGTAGGATGACTGATGATGTGCATATTTCCAATATTTCCGGGCATGATCAACGGTGTCATAATAGACAGCCACATCCCGGTTATCCATCCCATCCCAGATGATACTCATGGTGGTGGATGGATCATCGTTCCAAACCAGACGCATGGTTGATAACGGGGATACCTCTTCCGGAATTCTATGGCATGAAAGAATTGAAACACTGATAATTGCCAATAATATTGTCATAAACTGTTTCATAATTTTACTCTGTTATAATTTGCGAAGCTATGCTCCAATTAAGTACTGTTTCTGTTCAATAATGCTCTGTTATGGTCAATGATAGAACCTTCCTTTTACCTGCAGCTCTTCCCACTGATTATCATACGTTCTTTTGAAATATAGTCTCAATCTTTCACGACCAATTCCTTCCCTGAAATGAATGGTAACAGGATGAAGACCCCTTTTCAATGCAATTGCTCCCACCTCCTTAAAATCCTCCTGGACATTATCCTGATTTACCAACAGTTCCTCATGTATAAACAGCTTACAGGCTTCATCTGATCTGGATCTGAAAATATACAAGCCATCCTCCTCAAGCAGTATTGTTCCGGTAAATACCATTCCAAAATGATCTTCCCGAAGGGCATAATCAGAGACCCAGAAATCTGTTGCCACACCCGTTGATATCGCCATCAGCTGATCAAAATCGGGGAGTTTATCCCAGGTTCCTTCATAGTAGCTGTATTGCAATCCCTCCTGCTGATTTCTCACCCTCACTGATTTATGAAGTTTTGTGATTTTCTCAAAGGTTCTGGATTCTAATGAGGTATGTTGTTTCCTATCATTCATAAGTTGTATACCCACTTCACCACCCTCTTCAATTTCTATCTCATCCACTCCTGTGACTTTCTCCTCAGACCCTTTTAAAAGGTTGGTGTTAAAAACTGTTTTGAGATTATCATATGGATGTACTGCGCTGACAGTCAGGTTATCTAAGAATTTTGGTATCTGCGGAGTTAAAAATGATGTTTTGGTGGGCACCACCTCAAGATTGTACTTGCCAGATAGCTGAAAATTGGGATACTCAGGCAGGTCATACGCCAGCTGCCAGTCAATTTGAATGGCCTCCACCTCACTGTAGGATTTGGGTGACGGTGCACTGAATGGAATTTCAATAATCCGCTTCCCATGAGGATCCAACGTAACTTCTGTAACAGGTTCCGGAATAATTAACTGGTGCTGGTGGTAAAAATGAAGTTGGATGGTCATGGGTGCTGCTCCACTGTTCTCAAAATTCAAATAGAGGGTGCCATCGGTGAATTTCTCACCCTGGTTACACAACAGCACATGTTGCATGGAGGCATTATTGGCCAATGCATCGGCTAAGAGTTGTGTCTCTTTACTGGCAATATCATGAGGTAAAATACCATCGAGACGCAGATTGGCCAGTGAAGGTCCGTCATCGGTCATGGTTACCCAGGTGATGTGATCAAATTCTCCAAAATAATTGCCTCTCAAATTGCTTCCTCCACCCGTGGTTGCAAGGACATAGTAATTCTGTCCCCTCCTGTTTTCATGGGTATAATGGTGGGTATGACCTGCCAAAACTGTATACTTTCGGCCTTCCAGCGCCCTCTCCACCTCTTCAAACCTTCCATCAGTATCATAGGTCCAGATCGGATGATGCATTAACAGGAAAGTCCAGCGCACATCGGGATGCTGACTGATGGTCTCAATTGCAAAATCTGTCTGTTCCCTGGTCAGGCTATGGTCGTCATCATCATTGCTGTCGAGAATGATAAACAGCGTGTTTTTATAGATAAAATCATAATACCGCTGACCATACCTCTTTTCCCACTCTTCAGCCATTACCTGGTTGGTAATATCGTGGTTACCGGGAAGATAGAAAAAAGGCATTTTCAGGTCATCGATGACCTGGTTTACCTCATCCCATTCATATCTGATCTGGGCAGTATCCCTGGTGTATCCATTAATCAGGTCGCCCACGCTTAAAACAAACTCGGGATAGAGCAGATTGATCTTACTTACCGCATCCGTAAATATACCCGGGCGATTGCCCCCGTTCCGGTCAGTCACAATGGCGAACTGAAAATTATCGGGATCGTTATAGAAATTGAGATCGGTCCAGGGCTTTTTGACTGTTTCTACTCCAGACTCAAAATATTTCTGGTTTTGTGAAAACAGGTTGCTTGTCGCAAACACAATTGTCGCAATGAGAATTAGTTTATTCATGATCTTGGACTAATTTATTTTATAATTTTCAACGAATCAATAATATTTCCCTGGATATCCAGGCTCTTATATATGAGTATGTTATCCTTGATTTCCATATGCTGATATAACCAACCGCTCCCATCACGAACCTCGGCATAATCTTCATCCGGCATATTTTCATGGTTCCCCGGGATCCCGACAGATATCACATAAACAGTACCCTGCGAAACATGTTCAACCACCTGTTCATTTAATATGGGTTTTGAACGCATATAGTAGTGTGTATGTCCACTCATCACCATATCCACATGATACTTATCAAATAAAGTGCACCACTCCTCTCTGATCACAGCATAATCCTCCTCATAATTATAAGGGGGAAAATGAAACATGGCAAATTTCCATTTCGCACCTGAACTCTCCAATTGCGCTTCAATCCATGAACTTTGTACACCAATTGGCGCTGTTGCATCGATCATCAGAAAAAGAGCATTCTTATAGTTGAAAGCGTAAGTTAATTCAGGCAATACTTTTGCAGGACCATTCACCGGCAAACTGAAAATATCCTGATACATCCATGCTCCCAATCCATCCTGATTATCGTGATTACCAGGGACAGGCATCAATGGTTTGTGATTAAAAACAGGGCCCGAAAAATTAAGCAGCTGATCCCAATCATCCCGGTACAGACCCGTACTCACAAGATCCCCGGCGATGGAGTAGAATGCCACATCCGGGAATTCCTGAAAAGAGTTCTGGATCAAATCACCCCATTTTTTTGACTTATGGGTATCCCCAAACCAGATAAAAGAGAAGCCCATATCACCACTTGATTCAGTATCAAATGATGCGGTACCGGACCAGGCTCCATTCTCCGATCCAACTTTATATGAATAGCTGGTGCTGAATTGAAGCTGATCAAGAATCGCTGTAAAACGGTGAACATACCGATCGTTTTGCAAAAGACGATCCTCCATAAGTTTCAGGTTTGCCATACTGATCAAGGTATCAACGGTACCGTTTATCCAATATTTTACCCTGCCATCGGGTACAGAGCTATTTGTACGCCACTGAATATCAATACTTGTGGCAGGATCACCACTCCATGTTAACATGATCTGATCAGGTTGAACCCCTGATGGATAAGGCGTCGTACGAAAAGCCCCGATTAAATGTGCCTCCCGGGCCCTGCCCCTGATGGTGGTAAAAAGAGACTGTCCCATCAGTTGATCAGGCACCTCTTCCAGGGTAAGTTCATCCCAATCATGGTAGGTAAAAGCGCCTCTCTTCATTGTATCCAGATACTGGTCTTCAGGAAAAATATGGGTGATCTCCAGCTTGTTTGCAGGATCCTGAGGTCCGACACTGATAAAATAGACCGGACGGTGCTTGTCAAATCCATTGATACCCAGTTCCACCAATCCGGCACTGAAATCTTTCTGCCACACCTCATAAGTCGAGTGCATGTTTCTTACCACCATATCCGTTTTAATGAACCCACCGGGCTCTAACCAGAATGGTTCATTCACCTGATCCATATCGCGCATCAGTGAGACTGTTACTGGTACATTGACATTAAAGTACCAATACTTCGTAGCCAAAACCAGCTTTTCCTTCTGGCTCAGGTTGTTGATGATCCAGGCAAAACCAATGGTATCCAATTGTTCTTGAGACAAGGTTTCATAATACCGGGTAACGATATCATCCATTACCTCTTCTACCGAACCAATACTACTGTTGGAGTTGCGGTAACAAGCAGGCATAATGCTCATTATCAAAAGGATAGCAATAAAGTATTTCTTCATGACCTGTGATGACTAAATGACAAGGTTCAAATATAGCCTAAATATCCAATTGGTTTTTTAACCTATCCTTTGTATTTTTCATCCGTTCTCTAATTATTGATCTTTTTCAGAAAATTAAAATCTTACCCTCATGAAAATAAAGATCCCCGTCATTATCGTAGTCGGATTATTGCTGATTTATTTTGCTTTTTACCCTGAAGGGTTACTTTTACTGGTCATTGCTGGACAATTTTGAATGGTCCTTTGGTTTCGATAAAGAATTTGGTTTATACAGTGTGAATCGGGATACACAGGAGAGAGAATTGAAGAGAGGGGCTAAGCAATATCAGACAATTGTCAGAGAATTCTCAAGATGATGCATCAGATAGGATCATGGGGCTCTCACGGAGCATTAGAACAGCGGCCAGCGCCAGGATGCTCAATACAGCAAATGCGGTCATAAAGGACCCCAGATGAAGGTTATTGTCCACACTCATCCCTGCAACAAATAGCATTCCAGTCAGTTGTCCCACCCAGAGCAGAATTCCCTGGGAGGAGGACTCCCGGGCAGGATAGCTCACTTCTGCCGCATACTGGAAACCTATGGGGCCTGCACTCATCACAAAGAATCCAAGCACAAAGGAGGAGATCAGCGTGATCAGATAGATCGTATCAGGATCCGAAGAGAGGGTATCCGGAAAGGCCATGCCAAATACAGCAGGTACCAATCCCACGATACATATCACCATGAATAGTTTGCGTTTTCTGAATCTGTCCGACAGTGTTGGAAGGATAATGGCACCGATGATCCCACCGATGAGCATGATGCCTCCAATGAGACCATCTGAATCTTTCACTCCCACATGGGCGGCGATGGAGTCTGTCATCGAACTAATGGCATTAAATATGCCCAATCCTATGAGGAACAGAAACAGCATGATGATCATATCACGTTTCAATACAATGTGCCTGATCCCCTGGAAAAAGGGGTACCTCTCCTCCTTTGGTTGGGGGACATTCTTTGGACGCTCTTTCATGAATATCAGAAACAAAAGAGAGGCCACAAGACTGACAATCCCATAGATCCATAGCATTTTTTCAAATCCGGTACCATAATTTGCCAGGTCGGGATTTGAACCTACAATGGCCGGGGTGACAAGCATGGCAATGATAATGCCAATATATTGGGCCAATGCCAGCAGACCTGCTGCCATGCCCCTTTCTGAGAGGGGAAACCAACGTGCCGTCACGGCCGTAACCGCATTGAGTATGAAGGGTTGGGCAATGGCCAATCCTACCTGGGCTATCACTACCCCGGTGAAGCTCTGTGCAAAGATTGCTTTCAGGATACTAAACACCCCCAGCAGGATGGAACCCGTGAACAGACCGACTTTCACACCATATGTGTCAATAATATAGGAGGCCGGAAAACTCATGATCAGAAAAACAACCATATATACCATGGCCAGAAAATCGATATTCAAAAATGAGGCTGGATCAAATTGACCATGGTAGAATAGTTCGGCCGGACGAACCACAGCAGCATGGGTGAGCCACTGAATTTCAATTGCCAGGGTAATGAGCATAAACAGGGCCAGGATCACAAAACGGTATGGAGGATATAATTTCACGTTTTCCATGGCACTGGGCTATTTGTTCTTCTTTGCTTTGGCTGAATACTTTCTGAGATAGAACTGGTGCATCAGGTGTGCTTCAAACTTATTGATGCTTTTAGCTCCTCCCAGGAACTCAGCCTCAATGAAAGCTTTGCAAGCCTTTTCCAATACCTGGCATACCACAAAAGCCTCTTCAAGGTCCCGTCCCACACATACTGCACCATGATTGGCCATTAAAGCCGCATTTCTTCCTTTCAGTGCTTTCACTGTTTTTTTGGTGATCTTTCTGGTGGAGGGTAAGGCATAATCGGCCACCCTGACCGTAGGACCGATGATCTGGGTCATATCATCCAGGATGGGTGGTACTTCCCGATGAGCTGCAGCAACCGTTGAGGCATTCATCTGGTGGGTATGGATCACTGCCTGAACCTCTTTCCGGGTGCGATAAATTTCACAATGTAATCCTTTTTCAGAGGAGGGCTTCACAGATCCCTCATGTTTTGATGTGTGGTAATTGACCAGGACAATATCATGGGGGGTCAACTCTTCATAGGGCCTCCCACTGGGGGTAATCAGCATGTGGGTTTCATCCACCCGGATACTGATGTTTCCCCAGGTTCTGGCCACCAGGCCCTCCTTCAGAAGACGTTCTCCACCCTCCAGGATCTGTTTTTTGATGCTATCTATGTTTTTCATCCGTATAAAATTTTCAATTTCCTTTCATTGTTTGAAATTATCGGTTAAATCGTTCCAGATTGGCCCGAATGTAGGCTTCTTTAAGTCCCTGATAAACATCTTTATAGGAATAAAAAAGTTTATCATAGACCTCCTTCAACGAAGGATCAGGAGTGAAGGTCTTTCGGACTTCAATAAAATGATTAACATCGTGAAAGTCTTTATAGACACTGCTCCCCACAAATGCACAGGCGGCGGCGCCAAAGGCACCTGCCATGGTGGGTTGGGTAATCGTTTCAACCGTTTTTCCAGTGATGTCGGCAATGCCCTGCATCCACTGATCATTGACAGATCCGCCCCCAATGGCCCTGATCCTGGTAGGTGAGAATCCGAAATCGCGGCCATAATTTTCGAAGATCCATCTCAGGTTGAAAGCCACCCCTTCCAGCAACGCCCTGACGAAATGACCGCGTGTATGTTCCAGCCCCAGGTTGAAGACGGTCCCCCGCGTAGTGGTGGTACTCACCGGACAGCGTTCCCCCAGTAGCCAGGGTGTGAAGATAAGATGATCAGATCCTGGTGGGATCCCCTCCGTCTCCTGGTCAATAAAGGAATA
>JAUVKN010000053.1 GCA_030596245.1 Bacteroidia bacterium
CGGGCTTTCGCCCTGAACTCAAAGATGGAGATGGCAGGAGTATCATCGACGTAGATTGGAGCTTTCTCAAGGTCCTTGATTTTGTATTCAAGTTGTTCCCATTCATAATTTTCCAGCCTCCCGGTCCGTATCTTGTCTGAAGCCAGGTGGGTCTCTCCAATGATCAAACGGTTGACCAGCTGGATGGATGACATTTCAAGTGAAAAGAAAGCCACTGGCCGGTTGTGATCCACTGCCATATTCCTGGCCATTGAAAGAGCAAAGGCTGTCTTTCCCATGGAGGGACGGGCAGCCAAAATGATCAGGTCCGATTTCTGCCATCCCGAAGTGAGGCGGTCAAGACGTGTATAACCCGAGGGTACACCGCTCAGGCTATCCTTGCGTTTCCCTGCTTCTTCAATCTGTTCAAGGGCTGTTTTAAGCAGGTTGCTAAGCTTTACAGTCTCCTTTTTTATATGTCCTTCCGCAATATTTAGCAACTCCCTTTCGGAATAATCCAGAAGATCATCCACATCCGTACCTTCATCAAAAGCCCGTTCCTGGATATCTGAAGAGACCCTGATGAGCTCCCTCTGGATGTATTTTTGGGCCACGATACGGGCATGGTATTCCAGGTGAGCGGCCGAGCCAACCCGGGAAGTGAGCTGAGAAATATATACAGCACCCCCTACTGCCTCAAGTTTCTCCAGTTTCCTAAGTTCCTCTGTGACCGTAAGAAGATCGATTGGATTCTCCCTCATGGAAAGGGACTGGGCTACTTCATAAATTTGCTGGTGTGCCTCCTTATAGAAACTTCGGGGTTCAACGATATCCAGCACTGTAAGAATGGCATCCCTTTCAAGCATGATGGCCCCCAGTACGGCCTCTTCCAGGTCCATTGCCTGGGGTGGGATCTTTCCGTAATCAAGAGCAATTGCCGGATTCTTTTTCGGGGTTCTGACTTGTTGTTTCGCCATGTAGAATTTATTTGGGCCATAAAGGTAAGAAACCACTTCAACCCTCACTTTTGCCGTTTCAATTTCTTTTGCACACTGCTGTCAAAGTTTTAATTAACAAATGTTGAAAAAGCAATATCTTTATATCCAATGATACTTTTCTCACCCGCCAAGATCAATATCGGACTTCAGATTATTATGCACCGGGAGGATGGTTTCCACAACCTGCAATCGATTATGTATCCAGTGGGATTGTGTGACATCCTTGAGATCTGAAGATCGCCTGATAAAGGGGACAGCATTAGGTTCAGCCAGTCAGGTATCCAGATCGACCCCCACAACAATAAAAACCTATGTGTCCAGGCATGGGAACTGTTTACACAGAAGGTGCCGCTTCCTGCAGTTGATTTGCACCTCCACAAACAGATTCCGGTTGGTGCCGGTCTGGGTGGAGGATCGTCCAATGCCTCGACCACTCTGAAAGGTCTGAATATACTGGCAGGGGATCCCCTGCCAGATGAAATGCTACATGAAATGGCGGCCACATTGGGTAGTGATTGTCCCTTTTTCCTTCATGAAGGCCCCATGCTGATGGAAGGAAGGGGAGATATTCTGAGCAGTATTTCACCATGCCTTGATAACCTGTATCTTATCTTGCTATTCCCGGGGATCCATGTCTCCACAGCTGAAGCATATGCCGGAGTAAAACCTGCTGTACCTAATCAACATCTCCAAGAACTGATCAGACAGCCAATGGATCGATGGAGAGAGTTTGTGATCAACGACTTCGAGCATTCCCTATTTAAAAGATACCCTGAACTTGACCGGCTAAAGCAGTATCTGTATGGTGCTGGTGCTATATATGCATCATTAAGCGGAAGCGGCTCCTCTCTGTATGGAATATTCCCGGAATCCCCTGATCTGCCTGAAGAGCTGGAACAGTACTTGATATGGAGAGGTACAACGGTCAGTTCGACCGAAACTAGGTAAACTCCACCAAAAGTTGGAACTTGGCAACCTGGTCGCCTTTGGAAACATGAATCTTCTTAATCATCCCATCCATGGGTGAAAGTAACTTGTTCTCCATCTTCATCGCTTCCAGGATCAGTAATGGAGTTCCCTGGGTTACCTCCTCACCTTCCCTGACCATGATTTTCCTGATGGCACCCGGAATAACTGCTTCCACTTTTCGTTCATCGGGCCGGCTCCATGTTTTCCGGTTCCTGAACTTGGAGTTAAGCCTGGTCTGATAGGTGGCACCACCAATCACCAACTCCTCCATGGAGGGATCGGGTTTGGATTTGCTCTTTGACGAGTTGTCTTTGTTGCTCATGATCAACGATTAAAAAGGTGGAATACCATGTTTTTTAGCGGGCATCCCCACACTTTTCTCCCCGGATACTTCGAGAGCATGCAACAACGACTTCCTGGTTTCCCAGGGTTCGATGACCGAGTCGATGTAACCTTTTGCCGCTGCCACATAGGGATTGGCAAATTTCTCTTTGTACTCCTGGACCTTCTGTTTCCGCATCTTTTCAGGATCTGCGGCAGTAGCGATCTCCTTTCTGAAAATAATATTGGTCGCCCCTTCGGGTCCCATGACCGCCACCTCGGCATCGGGCCAGGCAAATACAAAGTCAGCCCTCAGGTGCCTGGAATTCATGGCAATGTACCCTCCTCCATAAGCCTTACGCAAAATCAATGTTATCTTGGGTACTGTAGCCTCACTGTAAGCATACAATACCTTGGCTCCGTGCCGGATTACTCCGGCATGCTCCTGGTCAACACCAGGCAGGTACCCAGGAAGGTCAACGAAAGTGATAATGGGGATATTAAACGCATCACAGTACCGTATGAACCTGCCTGCCTTATCGGACGAATCCACATCGAGTACCCCCGCCAGAATGAGAGGTTGGTTGGCTACAAAACCCACTGTACGTCCACCCATGGTCCCAAATCCAATGACTATGTTTGCAGCCCAGCTCTCCTGGATCTCAAAGAAATCCGAACTATCGGTAACAGACCTGATTACGTTGCGAACATCGTAGGGTTGCTTTTTATCAGCAGGGACGATATGCGAAATGTTATATTTTTTAAGAGGATCTTTCAACTCCTTCCTGGCCGGCACATCCGTGTTGGACCAGGGCAGGTAGCTGAGCAGAGATTTTATCTGTTCAAAACATTCATCCTCAGTCTCCGAAAAGAAATGGGCATTCCCGGTGATTTCGCTATGCACCCGGGCACCACCCAACTCCTCCATGGAGATGTCTTCTCCAAGCACTGTTTTAATTACCTCCGGTCCTGTGATGAACATCTTTGAAATGTTCTCCACAACAAATACAAAATCGGTCAGCGCAGGTGAATATACTGCACCTCCTGCACAGGGTCCCAGGATCACCGAAATTTGTGGGATCACGCCCGATGCAAGAGTATTCCTGAAAAAGATCTCCCCATATCCTGCTAAGGAGTTGACCCCTTCCTGAATCCTGGCTCCACCAGAATCGTTGATTCCGATCAGAGGCATCCTCATTTTTAAGGAGTGGTCCATGATCTTGGTAATCTTCCTGGCATGCATGTTGCCAAGCGAGCCACCTGCCACGGTAAAGTCCTGTGCGAAAATACAAACCGGCCTGCCACCAATGGTGCCGGTTCCGGTAATTACGCCATCCCCATGAAGGGTTTTCTGGTCCATGCCAAAATCCCTGGCTTCATGTTCGACAAAGAGGTCATATTCATTGAAAGATCCTTCATCCAGAAGTTTCACAATACGCTCCCTTGCAGTCATTTTCCCCATGGCAACCTGCTTCTGAATAGCTTTTTCGCCACCACCACGCTGTACTTCTTCCCGGCGTTTCTTTAGTTCCTGAACCTTTTTTGTAGAGGCCATTGTAATTGGATTTGATTTCTGGTACAATCTTACGAAAAACAAAGTTGTTAGAAAAGCTGATTCAAAATATTTTCCTACCGGGGAGCTAGCCGCATCAGAAACAGGGCAACGATCAAGAAGAAGATATTAGGCAACCAAACTGCAGCCATAACCGGCAATATTCCACCGATGGCGAACTGCTTTGAAAACTGTGTGAACAGGATATAAATAAAACTGATCACCACACCGATGGCAATCTGTAACCCAATCCCCCCTCTCAACTTTCTGGACGATACAGCCACCCCGATTAGGGTAAGTATCAACGTAGTAAAGGGGAATGCAATTCGGTTATGTCGTTCTATCTTATAAGAAGTCACATTGGTTTCTCCCTGCATCAGTTGTCTCTTGATAAACTCATCAAGTCCTTTCAGGCTCATGGTTTCCACAATGTTCAACCGAATCCTGAAATCATCTGGATGCATACTCAGGGTTGTATCGATTATTTTTCCTTCCTCCAACGTCTCATTCAACCCGTCAATGGTACGGATATAGTACCTCCTGGCCTGCCACTTATTGATGGTGGTATCCCATCTGATCTGGTCGGCAAACATTTTTGATACCAGTTCTCCATCTTCGAACTTTTCAATGGTAAATTGATAACCCACCTTGGAAACATTGCTATAACTCTGCAGATAAATATAAATACCCGGCTCAATCTGCCGGTGAAAGTTTTTTGTTTTAAAACGGATCGGCCTCTTCTTGACATATTGCTCCTCAAAATCTAACTTCACCTTATTGGCATCAGGGATCACCCGGTCGCTTAAATAAAAGGCCAGAAGAGCTATGAACGTGGAGGAGATCATGTAAGGGAGCAGCAATCTTCGGAAACTCATGCCACTGTTCAGAATGGCTATGATCTCCGTGTTATACGCCATCCTGGAAGTAAAATAGATCACAGCTATGAAAGCAAACAGTGAACTGAAAAGCACAGCAAAATAGGGAACGAAATTGGTGTAGTAGTCAAAAAATATTGCGTTAAAAGGTGCCTCGCTTTCAATAAAATCATCAATCTTCTCGGAAAGATCAAAGATCACTACGATTGAAAGGATCAGAACAATTGACAGAAAGAAGGATCCAAGGAACTTTCGGATCACATAAATGTCAATAATCTTCAGGCCGAAAAACCTTACAATCTTGTACTTAAAGCCGGTATCATTTTTTCCTTCCATGCAGTGAATGTTCCACTTTTAATTTCTTCAAATGCTTTCCGAACTAACCAGAGGTAGAAAGCAAGGTTATGCAGACTGGCAATCTGGGCCCCAAGCATCTCTCCGGATATAATTAAATGACGCAAATATGCCTTCGAATATTGCATGTCCACATAACTGTGAACATCTATATCGATGGGTGAAAAATCATCCATCCATTTCCTGTTTTTGATGTTGATAATCCCCTGCCTGGTAAAAAGCATGCCATTGCGCCCATTCCGGGTGGGCATCACACAATCGAACATATCTACCCCCAGGGAAATGGCAACCAGGATATTTACAGGTGTTCCCACCCCCATCAGGTACCGTGGCCTCTCTTCAGGTAAAACACTGTTCACTACCTCCAGCATGGCATACATCTCCTCGGCTGGTTCTCCGACTGAGAGACCTCCAATGGCATTTCCCACAGCACCTTTTTCAGCAACAAATTCGGCAGACTCTCTTCTCAAATCTTTAAATACGCTCCCCTGAACGATGGGAAAGAAAGCCTGGTTATGATCATAAAGAGGCTCAGTAGTTGCAAATTGTTCCAGACCCCGGTCAAGCCAGCTGTGTGTCAGATCCAATGAGTTCCTGGCATATTTCAAATCACAGGGCCAGGGTGTGCATTCATCAAATGCCATCATAATATCGGCGCCGATAATCCGCTGGATATCCACAATGTTCTCTGGCGTAAAGAGGTGCTTTGAGCCATCTATATGAGATCTGAACCAGGCACCTTCCGGCTTCAATTTTCGATTGGCAGCCAGTGAAAATACCTGGTAACCTCCACTATCGGTCAGGATAGAGCGATCCCAATTCATGAACCGGTGCAATCCCCCGGCACCTCTGATGGTATCCAGACCTGGCCTCAGGTAAAGATGATAAGTATTACCGAGAATGACAGGTGCATTGATATCATCCCGCAACTCCTGCTGATGAATCCCTTTCACACTACCGGCAGTCCCCACAGGTATAAATACCGGGGTCTGGATTTCGGAGTGATCAGTTTTAATTATGCCCGCCCTTGCACGGCTAGCCTTGTCCTGGTGTAATAATTCAAATTCCATGAAAAAGCTTGAAATCAGCCAAAGATAAGCAATTGTTGAAAACCTGCTTTTTCTTTTCTGTTATTGCCCGCTACATTTGCACATCATGGATATTGGGGAATTAATCGCCACTACGATGGCATATGAGTGGATCCTGTTATCACTTTTTTTATCAGCCTTACTGATTCAACTGGGATATTATCTCCTCGTTTTCCTTAGGCTACCACGCTATAAAACATCAAAGAAAAGGAGATCACAGAAAAGCATTTCAATCATCATTTGTGCTAAAAATGAGGAGGAAAACCTGGAACATTTCCTCCCCAGGGTGCTGGAACAGGACTATCCCGAATTCGAAGTAGTAGTAGTAAATGACTGCTCCACAGACGGTACGGAAGATTTGCTATCTGAGTTCTCGGTCCGATACAAACATCTTCGGTACACCTCCATCCCGGCAAATGAGAAATTTTTACATGGGAAAAAACTGGCGGTAACCATTGGACTAAAATCGGCCCGATACGATCATGTGCTCCTCACTGATGCCGATTGTTACCCGGTCAGCAACCTATGGTTACAGAAAATGGCATCCAACTTCACGCGCGAAAAAAAGATAATACTGGGATATGGTGGATATGAGCGGAGGAGAGGATTGTTAAACCTGTTAATCCGGTATGAAACCGTATTCACCGCCATCCAGTACCTTTCATATGCCATCAAGGGCCGTCCTTACATGGGCGTTGGCAGGAACCTTGCCTATGAAAAAGAACTCTTTTTTAACAACAAAGGTTTCGCGAGTCATTACCACCTCTCTTCAGGAGATGATGACCTGTTTGTCAATGAAATTGCTGTGAAGGAAAATACAGCTATAGAGATCAGCAAAGAGAGTCATACCCTCTCTATTCCTAAGACAACTTTCAGGATCTGGGTCAAGCAAAAGAAAAGACATTTGTCTGCCGGGATCCATTATAACAGAGGATCGCGGATCCGGCTTGCAGGTGAGTTGATCAGCCGAATGTTGGTCTATACAACCCTGTTTTTGTTACATTTTCTATCCCCCTGGAGGTGGGTCGTACTGGCCCTTTTCGGGATACTCCTGGTTACCAGAATGGTCATTTTTTATTTGGGGATGCGACGTTTGGACGAAAAGTATTTATTGCTACCTTCGCTCCTGCTAGATCCGATCATGCCACTGCTGCTGGGAGTTATCTGGTTGAGCAGTAAATTCGAAACAAAGTATCATCCATGGAGTTGAATTCCAATCTTTCCCTTAAGGCCCAACAGGACATCGAACTGGTAGGAAAGGCCAAGAAAGGTGATCAATTGGCTTATGCTGAACTGCTGGGCCGATACCGTGATGCCATTTACTTCATGTTGCTCAAAATGGTGAACAGTCCTGTGGATGCTGAGGACCTTACCATCGAAGCTTTTGGGAAGGCTTTCAAGAATATAGACCAGTATACACCTAATTTCGCCTTCTCCACCTGGCTCTTTAAGATCGCAACCAACAATTGTATCGACTTCATCAGGAAAAAGCGGACCAGTCACGTTTCACTGGACCAGACTGTGGACGGAGAGGACTCCCTCTCCCCTTCCTCATTGATCCAATCCGACTTTCCAGATCCGGAATTGACAATGATCAATAAGCAGAAAATAAAACACATGCGAAAGGTAGTTTCACGTCTGAAACCAAGGTACAGGACGCTTGTGGAGCTAAGGTACTTCAAAGAATACTCTTATGACGAGATCGCTGTGGAGCTGGATATACCCATCGGTACTGTTAAAGCACAACTATTCAGGGCCCGGGAGCTACTGCTTAATATTCTCAATCGTTCTCAGGAGAAGCCCTAGTACATGCAATTGATCCGCAAATACTTTCCTGATCTTGACCAGGAACAGTCCGGGCGGTTTGAGAAACTCCAGGAGATCATTCCGGCATTTAATAGAAAGGTAAATGTCATTTCAAGAAAAGATGTAAGTTCCCTGGAAGAGCGGCACATCCTTCATTCTCTGGCCATTGCAAAGAAATTCCAATTCAACAAGAATACTTCAGTCATTGATGTAGGAACAGGGGGTGGCTTTCCTGGCATCCCTCTTGCCATCATGTTCCCTGAAGTCAGTTTTACATTGGTGGATTCCATCGGCAAAAAAATTCGGCTGGTTCAGGAAATTGCAGAAGCACTGAAGTTGCAAAATGTTACAGCCATCCAGGAGAGAATGGAAAACCTGCAACATACTGCAGATTTTGTGGTTTCAAGGGCTGTTACTGCTTTCCCTCAGTTGCACAGATGGTCAAGCAAACTCATCAGACCGGGCCTGCGTAACCCCATGCCCAATGGTTTGATCTCCTTAAAGGGAGGGGAGCTGAAAGCGGAACTTGAACCATTCAAAAACCAGGTTGAATTGTTCCCCATTTCAACCTGGTTTGAAGAGTCTTTTTTTTGCACAAAAATGATTGTTTATCTAAAAAAATGACTACTTTTGCACGCTCAAAACACTATATGTCATGAAGCGAACATTTCAGCCATCCAACAGGAAAAGAAAGAACAAGCACGGTTTCAGGGAGCGGATGTCTTCAGCAAGCGGACGTGGTATTATCGCCAAAAGAAGGAAGAAAGGCCGGAAAAAACTGTCTGTCTCCGACGAACCGAGGCATAAGGCTTAACGTTAGGATTTTCATGATTACCCTGAATAACTGACCGGGCCCCGGTTGGTTATTTTTTTGCCCTGAATATTGCTGATTATTTGTATTTTCACACGGACTTCATCCCAGGTGCAATGGCGAAAAACGTTTCCCGAAAAAAGAACAAGCAGAAAGATCAGCAATCACTGAGGACCAGACATACTCTTCAGTTCCTCTTTCCCGGGTCAGGAGATCAACAAGTCTCACCGGAATATCTTTCGGAGTTTGCAAGCAAAATAAAAGCCGAGCATTCATCACAAACTACGATCTATTGCCTCTACCAGGATACCCAACCTCATTTGGTGGAACACAATTTGATCCATTACCTGGCTGCTGATCAAAAGGACCGAAACAGGATCAATAATTCTTTCAAAGAGGGTTATACAGTCATCTTTGAAACCCACTCGCTGGAAAAGCAGATCAATCCCGATGAATTTTTTCGCTTGCCAATTCCCGAAGACTCACGGCAATGCGTTTTCTACGACATCTCCTTTAAAGGAAAAAAGAGCTTAGACCGGGCAGGTGTGATCATCCCTGCCGAAGCAATGTATTATGTAATTGGCATCACGGGAAGCGAGAAATTCCCAGATCCGGATCTGATAAGAATGGTCCTTCAAAAACATGGATTTGAAAGGAAAGAGTTGGTGATACACCAGGATGCCCCTTTCGAACAAAGTCCTTCGAAGGGTCCCTTATTATGGGATAAATTAAAACTGAGCCTGGCATGGAATACCACACTTCCCGTGAAAGAATCCCGGGAACCTTCCCTGAGAAATCTTTTCTTTTCAAGAGAACACCCCCTCTTCAGACTGGCCTTCTTCATCACAGCACTGGCCATTTTTGTTATTCTTCCCATATTGAGTCTTGATGCTGGTCTCTCTGGTGACGATGAGAAGCACTATCAACATGCGGTTAAAGTATACCAGTATTTTTCTGAGGACGATCCTTCAGCCCTAAACGACCCCAAATATAAATTGAATTTCTACGGTCAGTCCTTTGACTTTTTCACCTACCTGCTTATTCGACTCTTCAACCTGGAAGAGAACCCCTATGAGGCCAGGCATGTGATGGTTGCCATCACAGGTGCAGCTGCCATCCTGGTAACAGGACTTCTTGTAAAACTATTCGCAGGGTATTCGGGGGGTTGGCTGGCCCTGATTCTCATGTTTCTTTCTCCCAGATTCCTGGGCCACGCTTTCAACAATCCCATGGATGTTCCCTTTGCTCTGGGCAACATCTTCACACTATATCATATCATCTTATTCTTGAAGAAACTGCCCCGGATCAGCACCCGTTCCGCCATATGGATTGCGGTGGGAATCGGATGGAGTAACGGGATCCGGATTGGGGGACTTCTCCTTATACCATATCTGTTTATGTTTGCGGGCCTTTACCTGATTATTCATCGATGGCCCTGGAAGTTTTTTTCTGCCCAATGGTGGCGATTTGCCATGAAGGGGTTGTTAACCCTTGTTTTGATCTCTGGTGCCGGTTACCTCCTGAGCTTGCTTACCTGGCCCTATGCCCTTCAGGATATTGTTAATCATCCCATTCAGGCTTTCAAAGTGATGACAAACATCCAGGTATCCATCAAGGTATTATACGACGGTCTGATACATTGGTCCGATCACCTGCCCTGGCACTATATTCCACTAAATATCCTGATCAGTGTACCGGTTATCATCCTGCTGGGATGGCTGGCATCTGCAATCACATGGTACACCGACCGAAAAGAGAAGCAGGGATACTGGTATTTCCTATTATGGTTCACGATCCTGTTCCCGTTGGTTTTTATTATTTACAGGGAGTCCAATGTGTATGGAGGATGGAGACATATGATGTTTATCTATCCCTCCATGATTGCACTGACAGCCATTGCCATTTCCCGTTTGATCAGACAGGTGAAACGGGGATGGGTGAAATACGTTATGGTTACAGTTATTGCCGCTGGCCTCCTCCACCCCATCCTTCACATCATACGCAATCACCCCAACACCTATATCTATTTCAATGAATGGTCGGGAGGTATCAACAGGACCTATGGCACTTTTGAGACGGATTACTATGCCAATAGTCTGAAGCCTGCATCAGAATATTTCCTGAAGGAAATTCTTCCCGAAATCGAACCATCTCCCGAACAACCGGTACGTGTGGCCAGCAATTCTAACCTCTCTTACTATTTCAGAAACCACAGGGATCAGGTGAAACCCTTCTACACCCGTTACTACGACCGTGGAAAATATGATTGGGATTACGCCATCCTCTACTGCAACTACATCCATCCGTACCAGTTGAACAACGGTTTGTGGCCACCCAAAAACGTCATCCATGAGATCAAAGTAGATGATGTGGTGGTAGCTGCCATTGTGGAAAGAGAAAACAGAGATGACCATTACGGATCAATCCTGCTGGCCGAAGGAATCAGAGAACAGGATCCGGACAAACTGGCTGAAGCTGTGGATCTGCTGGAGAGGGCAATAGCTTATGATGACCACAATGAAGCTGCCTACCTCGAACTTGGCAATGCATATTCTGCCTTTTTACGATTTGAAGAGTCAAGGGCCACCATGGACCGGCTATTGGAACTATACCCGGATTATGACAAAGCATTGAACCTGAAAGGGTACTCATACCTGATCGAGTCGGAGGTTAAACAGGATGTGGCCCTGTTGGATGAGGCCATTAGGATCATTAATATGGCCATTAAATCCAACTACAAGTTTTACTCGGGCTATTACAACCTGGGATTGTGTTATGCAATAAAAGACGATAAGGACAACGCTGTTTACAATTTTAAGCAAGCCATCCGGTTCAATGGTAAATTCACAGCTGCCTATGAAAAACTCGCCGAGGTGTATGAGTTTTATGGAGATACAGATATGGCCAACACCGTCAGGGCACAAATAAACAGGCTCCGGTGACATTTTTTTTCTAATTTTGGTCTCTTCAAGATAAATCAAAGAATGAAGATAGCGGTGATTGGAGCCGGGCCGGCTGGCATGACGGCAGCATACGAGATATCCAAACAACTGGGCAAACAGGTTTCCGCCCTTGATGTGTTTGAAAAAAGTGACCGGGTGGGCGGATTAGCCAGGTCCATTGACCTGTGGGATCAACGAGTAGACCTTGGACCACACCGGTTTTTCAGTCACGACACAAAAATCAATACCCTTTGGCTGGAGGTAGTCCGGGATCGATACAATATCGTGAACCGGCAGACAAGGATCTATTACAAAAAGCGCTTTTTCGATTACCCCATCCGCGCCTTCAATGCACTGATTGGTCTGGGAATTTTTGAGGCTGTCCGCTGTTTTTTTAGTTACCTGTTCGAACGCATGTTCCCCACCAGGGATACTTCCACTTTCGAAGGGTGGGTCACCAGCAGGTTTGGCAAAAGACTGTACACCATCTTTTTTAAAACCTATTCGGAAAAATTGTGGGGCATCTCCTGCAGAGAGCTTGACTCCGACTTTGCCGCCCAACGGATCAAAAAGCTATCTCTCTTTGAAGCCATAAAAAATGCCATCTTCCAGGGAAAAGGAAACAAGCACGCTACGCTGGTCGATCAGTTCGCTTATCCCATTGGTGGAACGGGGAGTGTTTATGAATCCATGCAGGAACAGATCGAGAACCGGGGCGGACAGGTTCATGTGAATACCGGAGTAGAAAAGGTGATTACTTCCGGGGGAGTCACTCACTCATTGCAACTGGAAAACGGTGAGATCAGGGAGTATGACCATATCATCTCAACCATGCCCATTTCACTGCTGGTTGAAAGGTTACCCGAAGTCCCGTTACCGGTCATGGAACAAGCAAAAAAGCTGACCTTCAGAAATACCATCCTGGTTTATCTCAGGGTGGATAGGAGCAACCTCTTTACAGACCAATGGTTATACATACATGAACAGTCGGTGGATGTGGGTCGGGTAACCAATTTCAGAAACTGGCTCCCCTCTGTTTATGGAAAATCAGAATCCTCCATCCTCTGCCTTGAATACTGGTGTTATTTTGATGATGAGCTGTGGAATCAGGACCAGGAGGAGCTTATTATAAAGGCAGGGAAAGAGATTGTGAGGACCGGTCTGGTAAATGAAGGGGATGTGAAAGAGGGACATGTGGTGAGGCTTCCCCGATGCTACCCGGTATACTTCAGTGGATACAGAGATATTATGAAACCTGTAGAGGCATATCTGACTTCAGTGGAAGGATTACATGCCATTGGAAGGTATGGAGCATATAAATACAACAATCAGGATCACAGTATTTTAATGGGTATGCGTGTTTCGGAGAACATCCTGGATAATGCAGGACATGATCTTTGGGCCATCAATACAGATTACGAGGTATACCAGGAATCGTCTGTCATCACAAAAACTGGCCTCGTCACCAAAAGCTCATAGAAATCATTGAATAAACCTTACCTTTATACAAAGCTTTTGAAATGGATTTTCTAAGGTTTCTGATCACAAAGAAATTTTTTCGTCACCTGGGTCTGGCTGTTGCCCTGGCGATCATCTTACTGCTTGGCATACTTGTATGGCTCAAGATATACACCCATCATGGACAGGCCATCACAGTACCCAATTTGGCCGGACTTACCGTAGATGAGGTTGATGACGTCACATCCTCCCGGCATCTTCGCTTTGAGGTTGTAGATTCGGTATTCTCAAATGAGATGCCCCGGGGTACTATGTTGAAGCAGAATCCTAAAGCTAGCTCCAGGGTGAAGAAAAACCGGAAGATCTTCCTCACCCTGAATGCAATAAATCTGGAAATGGTCTCCATGCCCAGGATGGTTGGACTCTCCATTCGTCAGGCGAGACTTGCATTGCAGAATGCAGGCTTAATCCTGGGGGATATCGAGTACAGGCCCAATTTTGCCATCAATAACGTGCTACAACAAATGCACAATGACTCCGTTATTAATGAAGGAACCGAGATTACCAAAGGGGCTGTCATCGACCTGGTACTTGGGATGGGGTTGAGTCAGGAGACTACACGGATACCCGAACTTGTTGGTGTGTTACTGGATGAAGCAACAGAGATAATTGCGGATTACTATTTGAATATCGGGGCCATTACTTATGATGAAAGTATGGATGATGCAGAAGACAGCGCACAGGCATTTATCTGGCGGCAATATCCCGAATTCGATGAGTTCAGAAAGATGAATATGGGAATGGAAGTGGATATCTGGCTGACAGTGGATTCAACCCTATTACCTTTGCTCGATTCAACCCTCTTTGGTGAAGACACAGAAATCGTGCATGAATAGATCCGTCAAAGCTTTAATAATAATTGTTTTAAGCCTCGCATGGCTACCAGGACTCTTTGCCCAGGAGGTGGTAGTACCGCTGTTCGGCAATCCCCATGCTGCTGAGCACCACCGTGAAAATCTCCATGTGAAAAAATCTGCCTCCGTAACGCTGTTGAAACTTCCATTGTTCGATGATTTCTCCTTCACTGCTGTGGTTCCCGATACAGGGATATGGAGCGATGCCTATGCTTTCGTTAATAATAATTACTGTAAAAATCCGGTTACCAACGGAGTTGCCACACTGGATGCGCTGGATGCCGACGGCAGCATCTACAAAAGTGCAGTGCTGGCTCCCTCCACGTTTGTAGCTGATCATTTGACGAGCCATTCCATCGAGCTGAAATATCCTGCTTCAGATAGTATATACCTCAGTTTTCTATACCAGCCCGGAGGACTCTGTGACCTGCCCGAGGATCAGGACTCTCTTATGGTTGATTTTTTTGCACCTGATTCGGCTCAGTGGATCAATGTTTGGAGCATCGCAGGAAACGACCTCATCCCCTTCAGGAACGCCATGATCCCTGTAACCAATGAGCGGTTCCTGACCACCGGATTCAAGTTCAGGTTCAGAAACAGGGCCAGCCTCTCCCGCAGCAATGATTACCCCGACATGAGAAGCAATGTGGATTTTTGGCATGTGGATTACGTGCGGCTTGACCGCAACAGGTTTGCGGCAGATACCATACTTCGTGATGTGGCCTTCAACACTCCTCTAAATTCAGTCTTAAAGGATCTCACTTCCCTGCCATGGTCACAATTCGAACTGGCTTACAATACCGTACTGGATAAATCTGTTTTCGGTCGATACAGGAACAACGATACCATTACAAGGAACGTGACCCGGTCACTCACCATTCATGAACCAATTTACAATGAGACCTATACGCCGGAAGCACCCACTGCTCAGGACCTCCCCGCATTGAAGGATACAATTGTAAACTTCGGGTATATCTACCCCTTGGATTTTAATCGGGGAGATTCGGCCATCATCAGATTCAAAGCAGCCCTGCGTACCGATGAATTTGATCCCAAAGTGAATGACACAGTGGTCTACGACCAGGTCTTTAATGATTACTATTCGTATGACGACGGAACTGCTGAGGCAGGTTATGGATTAAGGGGAGGAGGAACAGCCGAAGGTGTTGTAGCCATGAAGTACCACTCATATCAACAGGATCAGCTGGGGGGTGCTTATATCTATTTTAACCATGTGTATGATTCCCTCAACCTGAATTACTATTTCAATTTAGTGGTATGGGATGATTCTGAAGGTCAGCCCGGATCCGTGATATGGGAAGATGATAATGACTACAAACCGATCTATTCATCCACCTATCCAGGTTTTGTAAAATACCACTTCTCCCAACCTGTACCGGTCAACGGACCCTTTTATGTGGGATGGAGACAGTACAATGAGTTTATGTTGAATGTGGGACTGGACCTGAACAACCTGCCGGTTCCTCCTGTTATGTTTTACAACCTGCAGGGTATCTGGCAACCATCAGCAGCCCCCGGGGTAATAATGTTCAGGCCCTTTCTTTACGATGAAACTTCAGGACTTCCGGGGACTTCATCTGAATCCGTATCGCTACACATTTACCCCAATCCGGCCACAGACCTGATTTACTTCGATCTGCCGGTTTCCACAAATGGAAAAAGGATTCAGCTCGAAATTTTTGATACATCGGGTCGACTGGTGGATAATACCATTACCCGTTCCAACAGCATGGACATATCCTCTCTGCCTGCAGGGATCTATTACATTCGGGCACTGGTCGGCAGGAGTGTTTATCATTCGAAACTCCTGATTAATCCATAGACATGAGTACCGAAGCGGCCGACAATAACGAACTGTTTGAGCATTTTCGCTTTTCGGCCGATCCCGGACAGGCTGTTTTAAGAATTGATAAATTTCTCTTCAATAAACTGGAAGGAACCTCAAGGAGCAGGATACAGGCTGCCGCCAAAGCAGGGAATATCCTGGCAAACGGATCTGCTGCAAAGCCCAACTATCGTGTGAAACCCGGGGATCTCATAAGCATTGTTCTTCCCCATCCCCCCAGAAAAACAGAGCTGGTTCCAGAAAATATTCCCCTCGACATAATTCATGAGGATGAAGATGTTATCGTGGTAAATAAAAACCCGGGGTTGGTGGTTCACCCCGGTCATGGTAACTATACCGGCACCATGGTAAATGCTCTGATGTACCACCTCAAAGACAATCCTCTTTTTAGTACCGGAGACGAACGTCCAGGGCTTGTGCACCGTATCGATAAAAACACTTCCGGTTTACTGGTGGTGGCTAAAAATGAACTGGCGCTCAATAGACTGGCCAGTCAATTTTTTCATAAGACCTCCAGGAGAACCTACATGGCGCTGGTATGGGGGGATATGAAAGAGGAGGAAGGCACCATCGAGGGTAACATTGGACGCAACCCAAAGGACCGAAAACAGATGCATGTTTTCCCTGAGGGTGATCAGGGCAAAGTGGCTGTGACTCACTACCGTGTTTTGGAACGATTAGGTTATGTGAACCTGGTGGAATGCAGACTGGAAACGGGACGGACACACCAGATCAGGGTTCATTTTCAATACATGTCACACCCACTGTTCAATGATCCTGAGTATGGTGGTGACCGAATCCTGAAGGGTACCACCTTTACCAAATACAAGCAGTTTATACAAAATTGCTTCGATCAGTTGCCAGGCCAGGCATTGCATGCCCAAACCCTGGGATTTGTTCACCCAACATCCGGAAAAGAGGTCCTCTTTGAGGCACCACTTCCTGAAGGTTTTGGCAATGTCCTGCAGAAATGGCACACATATATCCAGGGACGCAGGGAAGAGTAAAGAGTGGTGATCTAAAAATTAGGGCACCTCTAAAAACTGGTTTTGTAA
>JAUVKN010000040.1 GCA_030596245.1 Bacteroidia bacterium
AGGCCCTTAATTTTCTGATAATTATACAATCCATCTCAAAACAGATAAAAAATGAAGCTTACCAGACGCAGTTTTATACAAACTGGCGGCGCAGCTGTGGCAGGAACCATGGTGTTGCCTCCGCTTCTGAACTCATGCCAGAACCTTCAAATTTCGACGGATGTGAAAAGTTATCTTGACCTTTTTGAAGTAACTCCTCAAATGCTGCAAAAAGTGATTGCAGAAGCGATGTCCAAGGGCGGGGATTATGCCGATCTTTTCTTCGAACACAAGATTTCCAATACCCTGGGACTGGAAGACGGCAATGTAAACCAGGCCTATTCCAATGTGGACTACGGAGTGGGTGTAAGGGTGCTGAAAGGAGACCAGACCGGGTTTGCATATACCGAAACCACCACCCTGCAGGACATGCTGAAAGTGGCTAAGACCGCTGCCAATATTGCAAGTGATCCGGGGACCTTTAAACAGGTAGAGATCCTTGAAAAGATACCACCCAACTACTACAAGATTTCTCAGAAATGGGAAAATGTATCGGTGGATGATAAGATCCCCTATGTGCAGAAGGTCAATGACAGGGTTTTTGAATTGGATGAAAAGGTTATCAAAGTAAGAGCGTTTCTTATGGATGATAGTGCCTATGTAATGTTCTACAATTCAGAAGGTCTGCTTACATACGACTATCGCCCTATGTCCAGTTTAGTTGCATTGTGTGTGATGGAAAAAGAGGGCCAGATAGAAAACGCATACAGTACCCGGTCATTCCGGAAAGGTTTTGAATTTTTGAACGAAGAGCTTGTGGAGGAGTTGGCTCAGGAGACCATTGACCGGACCAATATCCTGTTCGGTGCCACCAAACCCAAAGCCGGGGAGATGCCTGTTGTTCTGGGCGCCGGTGGTTCCGGAATTCTGCTTCACGAGGCCATGGGTCATGCTTTTGAGGCTGATTTTAACAGGAAGGGAGAATCAATTTTTAGTGATAAGATGGGTAAAAGTATTGCCAGGGATTTCATCAATATTGTGGAAGACGGAACCATTGAAAACAACCGTGGATCCATTAATGTAGATGACGAAGGCAATGATGTGAAAAAAATATACCTGGTAAAAGATGGAATCCTTAACAGTTATATCCATGATCGGATCAGCTCTAATTATTATGGGGTTGAACCCACCGGAAACGGACGCAGACAGTCCTTCAGGCATGTTCCGATTCCAAGGATGAGAATTACCTACATGGAACCCGGACCACACTCAAAAGAGGATATTATCTCCAATGTGGACTATGGAGTCTACGTAGACAACTTCACCAATGGAGAGGTGAAAATCGGTGCTGGTGACTTTACCTTCTTTGTCAAATCGGGCTACCTGATTGAAAAGGGGAAACTTACACAGCCCATTAAAGACATTAATATTATCGGAAATGGTCCTCAGGCCCTGGCCGATATCACCATGGCAGCCGGGGATTATAAAATACAAAACAGTACAGGGATGTGTGGTAAAGGGGGACAATCGGTTCCCGTATCCATGGGAATGCCCACCGTCCTTGTAAAGAAACTGACTGTAGGTGGAACAAGTGCATAACATTGAAAATATTTGATCATGACCAAAGACGAAAAATATAGCATTGCAAAATGGGCCATGGAGCACGCCCTGAACAGTGGCGCACAGCAGGCCCGCGTCTCCATTTCCAACAACAACAGCAGCCAGATCGAAGTGAGGGATGAGAAGATCGACAAGCTGGAAGAGGCCAACCGCAACAGCATGAGGATCAACCTCTATGTGGATAACAAATTTTCCAGAATCGCTACCAACAGGCTGAATAACAAGGAGGAACTGGGTAGATTTATTGAGGAAGCCATTGCAGGAACCAGGTATCTTTCAGAAGATGAATTTCGCACGCTTCCCCAACCGGAACTCTACTACAAAGGTGGTGGAGCAGATTTGAAAACAGTGGATCATGGATTTGCTTCCGTGGATCCTCAACAAAAAATCAGCCATGCCTTCGCCATTGAAAAAGAGGTTTTAGGGAAAGATAAACGGGTAATCTCAGTAACAGCCACTTACAATGATGAGATGAGCGGAAGCGTAATGGTGGCCAGCAATGGATTTGAGGGAGACAGAGAGAATTCCTATTACTCCCTGAGGGCCTCAGTTTCAGTAAAAAGTGGGGAGGCACGTCCCCAGGGTAGCTGGCGCGAATCCTCCATCAATCACAACGATTTAATCAAGGAAGGGGTCGGGGAACAAGCCCTTAAAAAGGCGCTTGATAAATTGGGCCAGAAGAAAATCCAATCCGGGACAATGCCCATGATCTTAGAAAACAGGCAGGCAGGCAGGACTCTCCGGCCACTCATCGAAGCGCTGAATGGATCTTCCATCCAGCAGAAGAATTCATTCCTGATCGGTATGGAAGGCGAAAAGATCGGTTCCGACCTATTGACCATTGTGGATGATCCATTTATTGTATCCGGACGAGGATCCAGGCTTTTTGATGGTGAAGGTCTTGCCACAAAGAAAAGGGCTATTATTGATCAGGGTGTTCTGAAAGGGTATTACATCGATACCTACTATGGCAAGAAGCTGGAGATGGAGCCCACCTCAGGGAGTACCACCAACCTGGTATTCAAACCTGGTGATAAAGATCTGCTGGGGTTGATCGCATCCATGGATCGCGGAATCCTGGTGACCGGTTTTAATGGAGGAAACAGCAACGGATCCACCGGTGATTTCTCCTATGGAATCGAGGGATTCCTGGTGGAGAATGGTAAACTGTCCCAGCCGGTGTCTGAAATGAACATCACCGGGAACTTCAAACAAGTCTGGAAAGACCTGGTAGCCGTAGGAAATGATGTCTATACAGGCTCCTCATGGAGGCTTCCATCATTGGTTTTCGACAATATTGAATTCAGCGGAATTTAGCAAATCCGGCTTTAAGACTTATGAGGTTGTTATTGAACAGCGGTTATCCTGACTGTAACAATGGCTGTATCGCTCTTCGAATCCAGGTGAATATCTCTCACATGCACTGAAAGCACAAACTGTTGATTTAATTCAAAATCGAATGCAGCAGGATCTTCAACCGTGAGGGTTCCGGTTTCGGAATCCAGTGCAAATACCTGGCCCTCATTCCCTGTAACAATGGTGAAATGTAAACCCTGGTGCGCTTCAGGATCACTGGCCAGTATGATTCCCACCAAGTCACCCTTGTCCGGACTCTCCTCGATCTCAAACACCTGATCTTCCATAACAGGCGCAAATTCATTGAGATCATTCAGGTTCACTGTGATGGCAGCCATTGACTCCATTGGGTCCCTGGGGTGCTCATCCGAAACCAATACCGAGAGCGCAATCTGAGACTGCAATTCATAATCCAGTCGCAACGGATCCAAGACGCTAAGATGTCCGCCGTTTGGATCAATTTCAAAAATTCCATCGTTGTTACCTTTACGGATCCGGAAGGTTACCGATTGTCCATGATCCATATCGTATGCAATGACCACTCCTGCGATGGTTCCGGCCGGACTGTTTTCATCAATGGAAAACTCCTGGTCAGCCACCTCCGGCGGATTGATGTTTTCAGTACACGATGTTAAACAAGTGAAGAATACCGCCCAACCCAGCCACAGGACCAATGCTTTCATACCCCTAAAATGATAACCCAGAATAGTCAAATACTGGGTTGTGACTTTATTCTTTCGATCTCCTTCATGGCCGCAGGGCCGATCTTCATGACAAATTTACGGGGCCATAGGTTTCTGGCCGATCGATCCATGAGGACCCCCGGAGGTGGTAGACAGATAAAATTGCTGTTCTTCCAGATCATCTTTTTTTCAATGACTTCCCCTGTCATATACCCCATGGCTTCTTCTTCAGACACAAGGAGCAAACTGGAAATAACCTCAGCACCGAGAAGGATGATTGCATAGGGATTGGCTATTTCGATCTCCTGCCGGATCCAATTAAGGCCCTTGTTGGCATACTCCATGTACTTCGATCTGTTCTCTTTGATATCTTTACCCAGCCTGTGATATTTTTTTACATGATCGTCATCAAACAGAAATACTTTAACCAGGCTGGTTAGCCAGCACTGGTTTCTCGGTATTTCCAACGTTTCAAGGATCACATCAGTCAGCTCCTGTCCGGTAAATGAACTCCTTACCCTTGAACCATCATAGTAAGGTTCTATGGAGAAGGGTGCTGTACCATCGTAAAGGGGCACATCTGGAATATTGTCGACAAAATAGAGTTTCGCAGCAGGATATGGTCCGATCACCATAAGCTTGCCAATGGCAGTCTCTAAAGGAACCACCGTATTTACCGGATTTCCGTATAAATAGGTCGCCTCTTCAGAAAATTTAATACTCTTTTTATACTCTTTGGAGCATTTCTTTTGATACTGTTGTATAGTCATGGATACAGATTGATTGAAAATTCCTTCAACAAATTACAACATTCTTTGCAAAAATGCACAAGCTTCTTTAACGTTTACGCTTTCACCTGACAATGAAACCTTATCAAGTTTTCCAGCGGTCTCGTTTTCAACCTCCTGTTTGACATGTCTTAAGATTTCTCTCTAAAAAAACATGTCATTATGTCATGCTTTTGGCTTTTATTATGCGTCAATATGTCATCCTGCTGGTCCCTCGGAAAAATCTCCCCATCACAACAGCTCATATGTATTTAATTTATAATGTCTTAACAAAATTTCGCGCAGAGCCATTGCGAATTTGGTTCGTAGTTTGATTATACTTTTCTGATTTTAATATAACCGAACAAATAATAAATATGGATTTTGAAAAACTTACAATAAAAGCACAGGAAGCGGTTCAGAAGGCTCAGGAAATAGCCATGGAGAACGAGCATCAGGCCATTGAATGTGCTCATCTCCTTAAAGGGATCTTTCTGGTGGATGAGAACGTTCTTCCATTTATCATGAAAAAGCTTTCAATCAATTATCAGCATATTGAAGCAGCACTGGATCAGATGATCAAGCAGTATTCAAAGGTGAGCGGAGGGGACAAATATCTGTCCCGTGAGGCAGGAGATGCACTCAATAAGGCCCAGGCTGCCCTCAAAGAATTTGGTGATGAATACATTGCTCTTGAGCATTTGCTCCTGGGTATTTTACGTTCCAGCAACCAGGTCAGCCGAATGCTGAAAGATGCTGGCATGAATGAAAAAGAGGTTATTAAAGCGATCCGTGCGCTCCGTAAAGGAACACGGGTGAGCAGCAAATCTGCAGAAGATACTTACAATGCACTGGATAAGTATGCCATCCATCTGAACCAATGGGCTGAATCAGGCAAGCTTGATCCGGTCATTGGTAGGGATGATGAGATCCGCCGTGTGTTGCAGATACTGACAAGGCGTACAAAGAATAATCCTATTCTTGTAGGTGAGCCCGGGGTAGGTAAAACTGCCATCGCTGAAGGTTTAGCATTGAGAATCGTTAACGGAGATGTACCGGATGATCTTCTTTCCAAAGAGATCTATTCGCTTGATATGGGTGCCTTAATTGCCGGAGCAAAATATAAAGGTGAATTTGAGGAGCGATTAAAAGCCGTGGTGAAAGAGGTGATGAATTCTGATGGCCGGATTATTCTTTTCATTGATGAGATTCATACCCTGGTTGGAGCTGGCGGAGGTGGAGAAGGAGCCCTGGATGCAGCAAATATTTTGAAGCCCGCATTATCCAGAGGAGAACTGAGGGCCATAGGGGCTACCACCCTGAATGAATACCAAAAGTATTTTGAAAAAGACAAAGCCCTTGAGCGGCGGTTCCAGAAGGTCTTTGTGGATGAACCTGGAGAAGAGGATGCCATATCGATCCTGAGAGGCATCAAAGAGAAGTATGAAAGCTATCATAAAATACGGATAAAGGATGAAGCCATCATTGCTGCTGTTCAATTTTCTACACGCTATATTACAGACCGGTTCCTCCCCGACAAGGCCATTGACCTTGTGGATGAATCAGCGGCCCACCTGCGGTTGGAAATGAACTCCAAGCCAGAATCTATTGATACACTAGAAAGAAAAATTCAGCAGCTTGAAATTGAAAAAGAAGCATTCAAACGCGAAAAAGATAAAGTCAGAGTCGAACAGTTATCCAAACAGATAGCCAACCTGGAAGATGACCATAAACAGCTTATGGCCAACTGGGTTGAAGAAAAATCCACGGTTGAGAACATCCAGAGAATCAAGCAAGGGATCGAGGAACTCAGGTACAAGGCAGAAAAATCTGAAAGGGAAGGCGATCTTGGTTCTGTGGCTGAAATTCGCTACGGGCAACTTCCAGCAGCCGAAGAAGAGTTAAAAAACACCATTCAAAAACTCCAGGAATATGAAAAAGATGGGAAACGGCTGGTGAGGGAAGAAATTACAGCTGAAGACATTGCTGAGATTGTTTCTCGCTGGACCGGTATCCCGGTGAACAGGATGCTGCAAAGCGACAGAGATAAACTGCTCCATATTGAGCAAGAGCTACATAAACGTGTTGTGGGTCAGGAGAAGGCCGTCAGTGCCGTATCGGCTGCCATCCGCAGAAGCCGTACCGGACTTTCAGATGAGCACAGACCAGTTGGTTCATTCCTGTTCCTTGGAACAACCGGGGTTGGTAAAACTGAACTTGCCAGGGCCCTTGCCGAATACTTGTTCAATGATGAAGGCCTGCTGACCCGGATAGATATGAGCGAATACCAGGAACGACATGCTGTTTCAAGGCTCGTGGGAGCACCCCCGGGATATGTGGGATACGATGAGGGAGGACAACTTACGGAAGCTGTGCGCAGGAAGCCCTATTCAGTGATCCTGCTCGACGAAATTGAAAAGGCACATCCCGATACCTTCAATATCCTTTTACAGGTTCTTGAAGACGGGCGGTTAACCGACAATAAAGGTCGGATTGCCAACTTCAAGAACACCATCATCATCATGACATCCAATTTGGGATCTGATATCATCCATGAAAACTTTGCAAATGTCAGCGATTCTGAACTTGAAAAGGTTATTAATAAAACAAAAAACCAGGTATTTGAATTGCTCAAACGGAGCATGAGACCGGAATTCCTGAATCGCATCGATGAACTGGTCATGTTCAAACCATTGACCAGGGCACACCTTGAAGGCATTTTAAACATACAGCTAAAGAACCTGGAGAAGGTGCTAAAGAAACAAAACATCACTTTTGAAGTAACCAATCGTTGTTTGCAATACCTGCAACAGGAAGGATTTGATCTTCAATTTGGGGCCAGACCCCTGAAGCGGCTGATCCGAAAAAAACTCCTTGACCAGTTGTCCCTGGAAATGTTAGAGGGGAATATCCTTCCGGGTATGCACACCCTCATTGATGTGGAAAATCAAAAAGTAATTTTTCATCCTCCCAAATAATTCAGTATTCAATTCCCTTTCGGGCTTCCACCCCATTGTTGTAGTAGTGCTTAACCTCCTTCATCTCTGTAACCAAATCGGCATAATCGATTAGTTCCCGTGTGGCATACCTGCCGGTAATCACGATTTCAACGTTTTTCGGTTTCTTTTCCAGTACCCGGATCAACTCATCAGCAGTAAAAAGGTTGTAGTAGATGGCGATGTTTGCTTCATCCAATATTACCAGATCAAACCGGCCGGACTGTATGATCTCCGAGACCTCATTTAATCCGTTCCGGGCGGCTTCAATATCCATCTGTGTTGGGGATTGTATAATGAAGCAATCGAGTCCAAATTGTCTGACAGTGATGGACGGTAATAATTTGTTAACCGCATCAATTTCTGAATACCTCTGGCCTTTAACAAACTGATTAAATGAAACCTTCTTTCCTGCTCCCACCGCCCTGAGTGCCAGTCCAAGTGCAGCGGTTGTTTTGCCTTTTCCATTTCCAGTGTATAAATGAACAAAACCTCTCATTGTGAATTTGGTTTGAAACAGAATGCCCCCGGGATAATTCCTGCCCGGATGGTATCTATTGGCATTCCATTGGGTAAATACCGGTATACCATACCCCTTTGCACATAATCAATGGCATCAGCCACATAAATTTCTGAGGAGAGAGGATCTACATCCAGACCATAATACCCTCCTGAGTAGGATCCATCATAAGGACTATGAATAAAAAGTTCAGGGTCGGATTGTGAGGTTACCGCATGCCGGTAAACATGCCTGTTGATAAAATAGAGGGTATCGCCCGTTCCGTTGATCTTCACCTCGTTGGGCCGGTCATCTGAGGTGAACCTGAATAGTTCCTCCACTTCCCTGGATGCTGCATCGATCTTCATCAGTCCGGGATCTTCACGACCGTATGGATTACCATCAATACCACCATCGGCAAGGATCCAGATCTTATTAAATTTATCCAGTACAAGCGAGTTGGGCTGTTTCAACACCTCAACAGAATCCACTACCCGGTCTGTTTCCGTATCTATGATCAGGATCTTGTTATCATAGCTCCAGCAATTGGTAAATACGTATTTATCGTATTGAACCATCTGTTCGGTAGGATGCTGGTTAAACAGGACCTCATGATTACTTACATCAATGGACCCTGTGACCTTATGGCTCCGGGGATCGACCACCGCGATGGACCGGGCATAAAGATCGGTAACATAGGCCTTGGTGTCGCTGATAAAATGAATATAGCGCGGAGATGTCAGTCCCGTGATCTTTCCCACGTACTCAAAGGTATTCGTATTGATGATGTAGATCTTTCCGCTATTATTGACCACAATATATCCCAGGCTATCCCTGATGGTCATGGATAGCGCCACATCTCCCAATGGGAGTGCATTAGTATTGAAGAATACATCATTATACACATCTCTGGTTTCAATATCATAGTAAGAAAGCGAGGCGTTGCCATACATAAAGTTCCCTTCATTGGTAATGAACAATCCTTTGAACGGCTTGACAGGTCCGGGTTTCTGTAAATCCCATAATTCGTCATCCTTCATACATGATTGAAGTATGAAGCAGGAAAAGAGTAATATGATGTTGGCTTTTTTGATCAATTTACAATCATATTTGGATTATGAACACTAAATGGTAATTCCTCCCCGGCATCGGCCTGTAGAGGATAGAGTGGTAAGTTTCATTAAAAAGGTTATAAATTTTTAATTCTGCAGTGAATGAAAATCCCTTTAGCCGGAACTCTTTCCCGACCATCAGGTCATTCATAAAATAGGGATAAAGCCAGTCACGCCTGGTCGGATCGTTGCTGGAAGTAGTAAATCTTTCACTGTATGAATTGTGCTGATAGGTAATGAAATAGTTCCTGTAGGACAGGTTTACCATCAGGTTTCCTGAGTGCAAAGGTATATAAACCAGCTGCTTGCCATACGACTCATCACTCCATACCAGCGGATCGCCAAAATTAATCGAGCTGGTGTATGCATAGGTTCCTGCCAGTTTATAATTCAACCTGTTTAGGTTTCCCCGCAGCTGGGCATAATACTCCACACCTTTCGATAGCACCCTTTTAATGTTGCGGGGTTCCCAATATCCCTTGTAGCTGGGAATCCAAAGAATCCAGTTATCGATGTCGGTACGATACAGGGTAAGCTCAGTTTTTAAATGCTGTTGCTTAAATACAAGCTGGTACTCCAGACCGGTCTCCACACTGAATCCCTGTTCGGGAAGCAGGGCCGGATTACCTCCGGGTTTCCAGTAAAGGTCGTTCAGTGAGGGCTGGTGGTAGTTCCTGGCGATATTTCCTTTCAGCATAAGGTCCATTCCCCTGATCAATCGAAAATCAAATCCGAGGTAGGGTACAAAGGGTACCCGATCCTGATCTACCCAATCCTGCCGAAGCATCAGGTTAAGATTCAGCCGGTCGGCAAAGCTTTTACGGATGGCCAGGAACAAGGATAATTCAAATCGCTGTCTTTCGTAACCGGTTTTACTAACCGAATCCTGTGAAATGACATCATGCAAATTGACATCCATGGTGCTTTCAATGGAAAAATCGGGTTTAATTTCGCGGGAATATGAGAAGGTATTTATGAAGCTTTTCTGGCTGCTTTCGGAATAAATGGTCGGTATCAGCCCCAATCCCGGAACCTGGTTTTTCTGTGTGTAGTCCAGTTGCTTTCCGGAATATCCCGATCGCAACAAAAACTTGCTCTTCTGACCGTAATACATCCAATCTACAACCACTTTATGGTCGGTATCGCTTTGATTGTTCAGGTTGGAGTTCTCAGGCCCTTCGTAACTTGTTGCTCGTGGTATGGTCCTGTCGGAGTGTTGGCCCCAGTATTTCAGGGAAAATATATGGTTGGACCCGGGCCGGTAATATATCTCCTGCACAATACCATATCTGGAGTAGACAGCATTATCATTGGTATCCAGTGGATAAATGATCTCTCCCGTTTCAGGATCAAGGTTTCCGATACCCCGGTTAATGAAGGTATAATCGTTTTTTGAGTAATTGTGGTACAACCTGGTCTTGAGCCTGACCTTCTCATTGCCCGATTCAACGTGAAGGAATTCATCAAAAGTCCGGTAACTACCAATCCCCTGCACATATTTAACCTTTGATCTGTTATCCCAGTTTACCGAATTCTGAATATTGATGGACCCTCCAATTCCGCCGCTCCGATCTGTCATGGATGCCGATCCATGTTTCAGGTTCAGCTCATCAATAATGTGTACCGGAATCAGTGAAAAATCGACCATTCCTGCCATGGGACTGTTGATATTGATACCGTTCCAGTTCACCTGGGTATGGGAGGCAGCTGTACCACGGAATGATGCGGTGGCAAGGGCTCCCCGACCATGGTTCTTAATAAAGACCGATGTGTTTTCCGAAAGAAGATCCGATAGTGATAAGTTGACCTTCTCTTTAAGAACCACCGTATCGATCGTCGTCTCTTTCATCCCGGCCTTCTCTTTTTCAAAGATCCGTTCAGCCCGAACTTCAACACCATCAATCTGAAAAACAGAATCCTGTATGCCCTGAGAATATAGGGAGGAAAAAGCCAGCAAACCCAAAATCAGTATAAGCCCTCTTAAACCCATGTTACTCTTTCAGTAATTTAAGCCAGTTGATCTGAACTCCATGATCAATTTTCACCATGTACAACCCAACCGGAAAACCTGATATATCAATGGTATTGTGTTCATGGTAGGCCTGGATCATCAAACAGCGTTTTCCTGCAGCATCATATATGGATACAGATGCGTCCCGGGCCCCCTTAATTCTTATGAAATCACGAGCAGGGTTGGGATATAAGAATATTTCAGAGAGCCTGTACCGGTCTAAACCTGACGTTGTTTTATCAAGTTTAATGATGGTTGAAACCTCCGTCTTTACTTCAGGCTTTTCGGCCAGTACAGCGGTCAGTACCAGGTCTCCCGAACCAGTTACTGTGAGCAAATGATTATCATTCACCATTGCACCAGTCAAACTGGAGGTCCAATGAATGGTTTTATCAATTTGAACCCTCCCCTTATGAAAAACAAATGCTTCCAGCTGGTATTCTGTTGTATCTATTTCGACCGGCAGCTCCTTGATAACAATCATATCAAGTTCCCCGGTAGTTGATCCATCTTCAGCCACATCAACCGCCCCTGTTATTTCCGTAGAAAGCTCACCGAGCCAGCCTTCAGCAGAGAGTGCTGCATTGTGAACTTTCACAAAATGAATGCAGTCCAGGTCCACATAGATCCCATTCGAATCCACAGCCCAGCCGATATCAAATGCATCTCCTCCTGAATTCTCAACTTCCCCGGTGTAGGGATTATCCGGTTTAATGAAAGGAGCTGTACCGCGAAGCTGGTTATCAGCATATCCGAAAGCCCTTTTGCGGGATTTAATAAATGTCGGACTGGTGGTTTCCATTTCTGCTTCAATCACACTCCCCGACAATGTATACTGATCCTGCGCTAAAGCCGGGAAGGAATCCGGCAGTGGATAATAAGGCTGTTGGTGAAAACTGTTTGCCCTGATATGGCCAACTTTTCCAGTGTTATCCATCCAGGGGACATCCAGTGCAATGGTATCCCCCGGATTGGAATAGGTCACTTCATAGTTCCTGGCGGTGGAAGAAAAATAGTAGTCACTGCCGTTCAGTTCATACCATGTATCATCGGGAAGGCTATTCTCGTTGTTATCCTTCATTACTGATACAATTCCGGGTTCCGACCAATCAATTAGTGGGTTCCCGAAAATGGTAAAATCCACACCATAAGGATTGTCAGGATGGTTCTCCACAGGATTCTCAAACCGGAAGATCACATATCCCCCAAAAGACCCCAGGCAAAGTGATCCATTCACTGTTCCCACAATAGAAGAGGCCGAAGAAGGTAATCCCCAGGGGGCAGAATTGATGAACTGTCCGGGTGCTGGCGTGTACTCTAATACCTCAGAAATATACTGAGCCCCTGCCATTGTAAAGCTCAGAATAAGAATGATAGTTGCGCCGGTATATCGGATTCTGTTCAATTTATTGTTGAATAAACATTTTACTAACTGCTTTCCGGTCATCAGTAACCCTGATGATATAACTTCCGGCAGGGTGATGACTGATATCTATCACTGTACCTGGTGAATGGTTCCGGTTTTCAAAGATGACTGAACCGGTAAGGTTGAAAATCCTTACTTCGACTGCATCCTCTGCACTGGTCCCAATTATAAATCTGCCCCTGTTCGGATTGGGGTATACAATGATTTCAAAATCTGTAGCGTCGGTAATGGGACTCATCCCCACGGGAGCTTCATTGGGAATTACATAGAGGTTGTCAATGCAAAAGAATGCAGGGGTATTCATTCCCCACTCCCCCACATCCGTTGATTCCAGGGCAAACATCAGGCTGTCGACCCTGCCCAATGAACCCAGATCCACCCACTGCCAGGTTTTAATAACATAATCCCTGGTGTTATCTTCAAACCTGTAATCAGTCAGGTAAAATTCGATGGAGTCGGTAGGTGTTCCGTTGGCATGTCCCCATATCATCAATTTGAAATAGTCAGGATCGTTACCATCTTCTCCACCAAATTTCTTGCTAAATGAATCGCCATACTTCATGGACAGAGCTGAATAGGTGCTGTTGGTAACAAAAAGACCAGCTACTTCATGTGCGATGCTCTCTTTGAAGCTCACCACAGGTGGTCCAAAAACATAACCAACTCCATATTGGCTGCCATCCGATCTCCCCGCATCAAAACCGTTACCAGTAATGGCGCTATACTGGTTCAGAAATCCCGGAGTAGTATTGTCCGATACATTGGAATAGGCCCATCCGCTCCATGAAAACCAGTCGGCATTGTAATCATTATAAAAATATGCCTCACCAGAGGTGTATCCACCCGAACCATCAGCTCCATTCCAAAAGCTATCAGGATCAATGGTCAGCTCCTCGAAATCAGAAACAAGATAATCCCCCGTAATTACAGGTTGCACTCCAACCACCACTTTTTTAGACTTTTCTTTGGCGGCATTGGAAGCCTTTATTACCACATTGGTTTGTCCGGCCAACAGGAAATCAACAATAAGTTCTTTTTCACTGATTGACACACTGGCAACTGATGGTTCTGTATTTACCACTACCTCAAATGAGAAGTCATCCGGATCATCCGGATCGGTAAAATAGGTGCTCAAATCTATGCTTGTATCATTTTCAGTTTCCAGTCCGCTAAAAACAGGAAGGGGTCTGGTCAAAATGGGAAGATAATCCAGATGTACATCCGTAAGGGCACGACCCGGTGAATTTGTAAAGACACGGTTTCCGGTTGATGGTATGTTAATATTACCCTGGGATTTTACCATTCCTAACCAATCACCTGCTTCCGGTGCCACTGACAGGGTATCAAAGTTCCGACCATCTCCTGTGGTTCTGTTCCACTGAGCCAATACTTTGTCCGCAGTATAATCATTGAAATTAAACACAAGGTTCCCGAAGGCATCCACTTCACAATCGTTAGCACCACTGGGAAGGTCGGTCAGTTTTTCTCCATCCTCTTTTATTAAAGGGTTGGTCCCGGGAGTTCCAAGAATGTAAGCAATATCTGTGCTGTCCCACCGGTAAATGGCATTGAGATCAACCGCATAGGAGGTCCCATAGTAGAGGTTCCCGGTGCCATCCACTGTAATTCCTGCAGCATATCCACCTGCCTCAACAACTTTTCTGTGCTGATCCGATCCTGATGTGTCCAGTAGAAATATGGAACAGGGTGCTGTCCAGTCCGTACTGTTTAAACCCGAAACCAGAAGGCTGTCGTTCCAGAATTCAAGGTCGAAATTCCCTGGTAGTGTTGCTTGCAGTGCCCACTCTCCGGACTCAACATCAATGCTATAGATGCGGTCGTCGGAATTGCCAAATACAGTATAACCGGCCCAAATGGTTTTCCCATCCGGGGCCACTGTAATAAAACTCGCATAAGCACCATCATACCCGGCAGGTCTTCCAAATTTTCTCTCTTCCAATCCGGTTTCCAGATTCAGGCAATGAATGGTATCTCCATCATTGGCATACAATAATGGAACATGAAGGTCAAATGCCCCGAGTGTTATATAGTCGGGGAAGACAATTGTGGCTTTATAGCCGTCAGATGGGATAAGATAGTCCTGGCCAGAGACTGCAGATAGAAGAATGACCAGGCCAATCAGGGTTGAGTTTAAATTTTTCATCATAGCTGTAATTTTAATTGAACAATGTTTATTAAAATATACAGCGAGCGATGGTGAGGCAAGACCAATGCAAAGATGTTGATCAGCTTCCCGTTCACCGCGGGCTGCGAAACTAGGGGTATCACTGGCAGGTCTTCTGACTTGTCCGGACTTCTGAACCTTCCCATTCGTCGACGTGCAAAACGTCCTCGAAACAGTGGTTTACTTCAAAAGCCGCATGGCCATTGGATTGGCCTGGATTCACAGCAGCGGGAACTGTTACCGGTTCTAACGGTATTCCCTATTAATTCCCCCGACTTAGCCGGGATCTGGAAACCAATGATGAGATAAAAGTAAACAAATAATTTCTTATTAAAAAGCAGCCGGAAGGGTATCCAAACAGAGCTCTATTCATAGGCCATCCAGGTTCCATACAACTTATAAGCAAGGGAGAGTATGATCGCACCCAGGAAGAGTCCAATAAATCCAAAAGCCATAAAGCCCCCGATGGTACCCATAAAAATAACCAGCATGGGCACGTCTGTCCCCTTACCCATGATCAGCGGTTTCAGAAAATTATCTATTAGTCCCATCACCAGGAAATAGACCGACCAGAGTGCAGCTGGAAGCGGATCTTGAAAAGCAAACAGGTAGATGATCATGGGGATATTAAAGAGCAGAACCGGAATTTGTGAAATGGCCATGATCAGGATCAGGATAATCCAAACTGCAGCCAGGGGAATATCGGCAAGGATCAATCCCGCACCCATTAATGCCGACTGAATAATGGCTACACCAAGTACCCCGGTGGTCACATTGCGAATGGTCACCAGCGATATATTCATAAATTCCTCTCCCCGGTCACCCACAATTTTCTCAAATATTCTCTTGCTTGAATCAGATCCTTTCTCGAAAAAGACCAGGAAAATTCCTGCAATAATGATCGAAACAGCAAACTGAAGAATGCCCAAACCCGTATTGGCAAGCGCGCCGAATAATTTTTCACCCCAGGCAGTGATCTGCGGCATAAATCCCTTGACCGAATCTCCAAAATTCTCCGACAGATCCAACCAGTGATCAAAGAGCCATCTGCCAATGATTGGCCACTCTGAGACGGAATCGGGAGGTACCGGGATCTTCAGGTCTCCTGCCTGAAAATTATCGGTCAGGAATTTGACACCGTCAATAAGCTGGTTTACCAGCCAGATACTAGGCAGCACAAGCAATGAAAGAAAGAAAAGGGTAATGATCAAAGAGGAGAGCTTGTTTCTCTTTCCAAGCAAATTACTTAATTTTTGAAAAAGGGGAAATAGAATGATCGCTATGATCAAACCCCAGACAAGAATACCAATAAATGGATTGAGGATTTTAAAACAAAAAAAGATCACCAGGAACAATAGTCCAACCTTCAGAATCAGGTCTATGGCAATTTTCACATAATTGCCATCTTGCTTATCACTTAGATTTAGTTTGTCGGCCATAATCAGGAGTTTTAAAATATTACCGAATATAGCCAATATGCTATTTAGTTGAAGGTATTTTTCTTATTTTTGCAGTTCATTACCAGGATTGGCAATGGACCAAAAAAGCTTCATATCATTTTTACTTCTTACCTGTTTCTCAGTTTTTTTGGGGCACAACCTTGTGCCACATCACCACCATACTGAAGCTGTAAATGTGGCGATAGACGGTGATTGTCCCATAAATCATGAAGATCATCATGATTCAGAGGAACGTCCAATGCACTGTCATGCCTTCAATGGTGTAGATTTTGTTAAATACAGTCACTCAATTGTAAAACAACCGGTCAGGGTCATCTCTACATTGATAGTCCCTGTTTCAAAAACGGTGTTGGAACCACCTCCCGTTTTTGAGTCCCAAAGGTATATCTGTCTGAAAATACCGGATAAAACAAGCGAGTTTCGTGGTGCCATTTCCATGAGGGCGCCCCCTGTTTCTGCATAATTTTCTCTTCTCATTTATTGAAATCAGAATTGGTATACTGACTGTATGCCTGCTAATTTTTTCATAAAACATCAGCATATTATGTACAAATTTGGAATAACCATATTGATGGTGATTGCCTGTGCTTGCGGAAACAATCCCGATGAAGCTTCCCTGCTACAGGATGATTCACATCAGCACAGCGATGAGGCCATCCAATCCACGCTTTTTGCCGAAAGCACAGAATTCTTTATTGAATACGAACCGCTGGAAGCAGGAAAGGAGTCGGAATTCCTGGTTCACGTTACAGATCTTCGAACCTATAAACCCTATTTGTCGGGAAACTTAACCGTTCTTATGGACGGACTGTCGGTTACTTCAGGTAAGCCCCACAGGCCCGGCATATTTGAGATACCCCTTATTCCCAGGAAAGGAGGTGAATATGATATCACCTTTACACTCAATTCGGGAGCCTTTACCGAATCGGTAAAAGACCATGTTCATATTGCCCGGGATCATCATGAATTCTACAACCCCGATGACTCTTCCCAGAGCCACGCTCATGGCAATGATGAAGTAGGTGAAGTCTCATTTCTCAAAGAACATGCCTGGAAAACCGGTTTTATGGTTGAAAGAATCCTGCCCGTACAATTTGCATCGATAATTCATACCAGTGGCGAGATCATGACTGTGCCAGGTGAGAAGAGAAGTGTTGCTGCAAATAGCCAGGGTATTGTTCACTTCTCCAACAGGAAAATGGTACAGGGCACCCAGGTAACCAGGGGCCAGCTTCTTTTTACACTGAGCAGTGAAACTATGGTTGAAAACAATGTGAGGCTTCAATACCAGGAATCTCTGAATAGTTATGAAAAAAGCCAAAGTGAATATGAAAGGCATAAGGTGCTGTATGCCCAGGGTGTCATTTCGGAACGTCAGTTCATCTCCACAAGATCGAAGCTTACAACGGACAGTCTTCGATACCATAGTCTGGCTGCCATCACCTCGAAGGATGGCTTAAAGGTGTATGCGCCTGTTTCGGGAACCATTCATGAGTTAAATGTATGGGAGGGATTGTATATAGAAGCCGGACAAAACCTGGTCACTATCTCTTCCAACAAGAAACTGATGATCAGGGCAGATCTCTCCCAGCAATTCTATGATCAATTGGGAGATATTGAGACAGCTAATTTCCGGCCAGCCTACACAGACCTTGTCTATTCCATTGATGACGTAAATGGAAAACTGCTGGCTGCAGGAACTTCTGTTGCTGAAAATGATCACTACCTGCCCATTATTTTTGAAGTGGAAAACGATGGGAGTCTGCTTGAGGGAGCTTTTACCGAAGTTTTCCTGAAATCATCCCAAAAGAGCAATGTCCTTGTGGTGCCCATGAGTGCCATTTCAGAAGAGCAGGGAGAGTACTATCTGTATGTTCAGGTAACCGGCGAGAGTTACACCAAACGAGCAGTCTCCACCGGAAAAAATGATGGTCGGCATCTTGAGATCACAGGTGGTTTGAATTCCGGAGAACGGGTAATCACCAAAGGAGTAATGCTGGTCAAAGCTGCCTCCATGGTAACCGGTGTTGAAGGTCACGGTCACTCACATTAATTCCACAACTATGCTGAACAGAATCATACAATATTCCCTGGACAACAGGATGCTTGTCATCTTCCTTTCGTTAATGTTGGTTGTGGGCGGATTGTTCACGGTCAGGGAGATGGAAATCGATGTGTTTCCCGATCTTACTGCTCCCACCGTG
>JAUVKN010000306.1 GCA_030596245.1 Bacteroidia bacterium
TATCGAGTACCTGAAGAAAACATACTGCGGCCACATTGGATCGGAGTACATGTTTATCCGTAGCCCGGAGAAGCTCAACTGGCTGAGGGAAAGGATCGAGAAGGAACAGAACCGCACTCAATTTACTCCGGAGGAGAAGAAAAAAATCTACCACCACCTGAAAGAAGCGGTGGGATTTGAGAAGTTTATCCACAACAAATTTGTGGGACAGAAGCGATTTTCCATTGAAGGAGCGGAGATCCTGATCCCTGCCCTGAATGACCTGGTAGAAAGAGGCTCGCAACTGGGCATCATGGAATTTAATATCGGGATGGCCCACCGGGGCAGGTTGAACGTACTGGCAAACGTCCTGAAAAAACCCATGGAGAGTATATTCAAGGAGTTTGAGGGGGAGTCATACGAGCAGCACATCAGTCTGGGTGATGTGAAATACCATCTGGGTTATGGAAATACCATTCGTACCACCGATGACAAAACAGTCATCCTGAACATCGTTCCTAATCCCTCCCACCTGGAATCTTCAGCACCCATTATTGAGGGTGTATCCAGGGCACGTTTGGATCATATATACGGGGGTGATGTCAATAAAATCATACCCATTATCATCCACGGTGATGCCGCCATTGCTGGTCAGGGTGTTGTATACGAGGTGGTCCAGATGTCAGAGCTTGAAGGCTACCAGACCGGTGGCACCATCCACCTGGTTATCAACAACCAGATCGGATTCACTACCAATTACCTGGACGCCCGCTCCAGTACTTACTGTACCGATGTGGGTAAAGTTATCAAAGCCCCCATCTGGCACGTGAATGGAGATGATGTTGAAGGGCTGGTCCACGTAATCCGAATGGCCATCGAGTACAGACAGGTGTTCCATACCGATGTGTTTATCGATATCCTGGCCTATCGCAAATATGGGCATAACGAAGGAGATGAGCCCAGGTTTACCCAACCTCTGCTGTATAAAAACATAGCCAAACATCCCAATCCAAGGGATATGTATAGCCTGGAATTGGTAAAGCAGGGCATCATGGAGAAAAATGAGGTGACCAGCGCGGAAAGTGAATTTGATACCCTTCTGGAAAAACAGCTGAATACCTCCAGGAAGAAAAAAAAAGTGACCATCCAGCAATTCCTGGAAGCGGAATGGCAGGGGATGGAATATTCCACTCCATCAGAGTTTGAGGACTCTTTGCCCACCGGGGTACACCGTAAAACCCTGGATCTCATCTCGAAGCAGATGAACACCCTGCCAGGTGACCTGGTTTTTTTCAAAAAGACCATTAAACTGATGGAGGAACGGGCCAGGATGTATGGTGAAAACCGGGTGGACTGGGCACTGGGAGAATTACTTGCATACGGTTCTTTGCTGCTTGAAGGTCATCCTGTGAGGATCAGTGGACAGGACTCCATCAGGGGTACATTCTCACACCGGCATGCAGGTATCGTCATGGAAGAGACCACCGAAATCTATTTCCCGCTCAAATACCTTGGAGAGGATCAGGCATCTTTCAATATTTATAACTCTCCCCTGAATGAATACGGTGTGTTGGGTTTTGAGTACGGATACTCCATGGCATGCCCACAAAACCTGAATATCTGGGAAGCTCAGTTCGGAGACTTTGTGAATGTGGCGCAGGTAATCCTTGACCAGTACATTTCCAGTGCAGAGGAAAAATGGGGCCTTATGAATGGCCTCGTACTTTACCTCCCCCATGGATTTGAGGGGCAGGGACCCGAACACTCCAGCGCCCGCATTGAACGGTTCCTTAGCCTGGCCGCCCGAGATAACATGCACATCATCAATCCCACCACTCCTGCCAACCTGTTCCATGCACTCCGAAACCACATACAAAAAAAATCCAGGGTGCCACTTATCGTTTTCACCCCCAAGAGTCTGCTTCGGCACCCACAATGTGTTTCCACCGTGGACGAACTGGAAAAAGAGAGGTTCCATCCGGTATATGACGATCCCGATACTGACGTGGATGAGGTGCGCAGGGTGGTGCTCTGCAGCGGGAAAATCTATTATGACCTGCTGGCCCGGAAACAAAAACTGGGCGTAAAGGACATCGCCCTTATAAGACTTGAGCAGGTTTTCCCATTCCCCGTAAAAAAGGTGGAACAGATCCTGAAAAAATACCACAACAACATGCTTACCCTCTGGGTCCAGGAAGAACCCGAAAATATGGGTGCCTGGTACCACATCAGGAATGCATTAAAAGATATTGAGATAATACCGGTCACCCGTCAGCCTTCCGGTAGTCCGGCCACCGGTCTTTTCAAACTGCACGAGATCAGTCAGACTGAGATCATTGACAAAGTTTTCCGCGAGTGTACCTGTGAGCTGCTGAATGTTTACTGTGGCCTCCAATGTATGATCGGAAGCTCACGGAAAGAGATCCTGAAACAACATTACTACTTCGAAAAAGAGAATCCCAAAACAAAATAACATGACCCTGGAGATCAAAATACCAAGTCCCGGAGAATCCATCACCGAAGTCGAACTCGCTGCCTGGTTTATGGAAGACGGGGCACTGGTAACCAAAAACCAGGAGATTGGTGAGATTGAATCGGAGAAAGCTACCCTTCCGCTTATTGCCGAGCAGTCAGGACAGCTAAAGATCCTGATTCAGGAAGGCGAAACTGTCAACGTGGGCGACGTAGTAGCAACCATTGACACCAGCGTGGAGGTACCCGATATCCCCGCTGAACCACAGGTCGAAACAATCCCAACAGCAGGCGCAAAACCAGCTGTCACTCCGGAACCAGCTGTCACTCCGGATCCTCTCCTCGCGAAGAAATCCGCCACATCTGCCACCGGATCCTCTGCAGCCTACAATGCTGTCAAATCAACACCCGTTGCCAAACAGATGATGGAAAAAGAGGGCCTTTCGGTGGACGACATCATCAATGGTTTAAAGAAGATAACTGCTGCCGATGTAAAACAGGTGATGCAGCAGCAGATCTCTGCCCCAATTCAAATGCAACAGCAGGAAGCCTCCCGGGAAGTAGAACGGAAAAAGGTGAGTCAGCTTCGGAGAAAAATCAGCGAAAGGCTGGTGGCTGTCAAAAACGAAACAGCCATGCTCACTACCTTCAATGAGGCAGACATGAGTGCAATCATGGCCATTCGTAAAAAGCACCAGGATAAATTTGAAGAGAAACACGGCATAAAGCTGGGCTTCATGTCCTTCTTTACAAAGGCGGTTACCGAAGCGCTGAAGCTTTTTCCGGCAGCTAACTCCTATCTTGAAGAGGGAGAAGTGGTCTCACCCAGGTTCTATGATATAGGAATTGCTGTTCAGACCGACAAAGGCTTAATGGTCCCGGTAATACGAAATGCAGAGGTAATGGGTCTGGCCGATATTGAGAAGCGAATTGCCGATCTGGCAGCACGGGCCCGAAAAGCTCGTCTGAGCATCGAAGAGATGAGTGGGGGAACCTTTACCATTTCCAATGGTGGCATCTACGGCTCCATGCTCTCTACCCCCATCCTCAATCCACCCCAATCGGGAATCCTGGGAATGCACAACATCATAGAACGACCTGTGGCAATTCAGGGAAAAGTTGAGATAAGGCCCATGATGTACATTGCACTGAGTTACGACCACAGGGTGATCGACGGAAAAGATTCGGTGGGATTCCTGAAAGCTGTGAAGGAGTATATCGAAGAACCTTCACGAATGATTTTCGGGTCACATTCACCCGAACAGTTCCTGCTTGAAATTTAGCCGATGATTAGTAGTAAGTCAGCTCTCTGGTAACAATCAATTCGGGGGTGATTTTGTCTTCACCTACGTAGATCAACCTGACCGTCCAGTTTCCTTTATCGTCAAAGTCACTATATTCATACAGCTGGGTAGCCGATCGCTCCCCGGTCATCTCCTCCCGGTAGTTCTCAACCAGCAGATTTTTTTCGTAGACATGATAGATAATCACTTCCCGTTCGTCCCCCACCTGCACCTGCCTCAAGATCCTTCCCTTACCATCGAAGTAGTTGGCACCTTCATATACGAGCTGTTCGCTTTGCCACACTTCAAAATTTACCTGTTCACTTGAGACCCGTTCCAGCAATGTCCTGGAGGTCATGCGGTTAAAAGTTGAACGGAAGTTCTCTTCCACCTTCTCTCCATTCTTGCGTTTGCAACTGGAAATACCCGTTGTATCACCATCAGAACTTATAAAAATACTCTCCACATACAATCCATCCTGATCATAGTTAACAATACTCCCTCCGTACAGTTTGGGTTTACCAGCCACCCAACCATCGTTTTCATAGGTAGCTTCAAATTGAAGTTCTTTGACGGATTTAACCTTACCCTTAATTCCCGACCTGTCCAGGTCATTTGATCCTGAGGAGCAAGAAAACATAAGAAATAAAAGTAAAAACAGGGGAAGAAGTAATTTTTTCATTTCTGATCAAGATTGATTAGGAGCCAATAAAAGTAATCCTTCCGACGCAAATTCGCAACACTCTATTCATTACTGACTGTTCACATATTCCAATACCTGCACTATCATGGTTTGCTGTTCCTCTGTGAAAGCAAGGGATTCGGCCTTCAGGAATGAGGTCCTGGCCTCCTCTTTGTTCTGCAGAAAAAAGAGCACCATACCATGATAAAAGAAATAATCGAATTGCTCCTCCATGTCAATGCATGTCTGGAACCACACTACTCCTTTTTTCAATAGCGCTTCGGTAAGGTATTGCTGGTCCATATCGGTAATTTGCGAAGCTGCTCCGT